>BNVA01000005.1 GCA_025997755.1 Spirochaetia bacterium
CTAGCCATAGTTTTTTTATTGTATCACAATATTATGTTAACAACTTTTAGGATGAAATATGAATAGAAAGTATTCTATATGTATTGTTATTGCCGGTATTTTATGGGGAACAATGGGATTGTTTGTTAGGCAATTAACCTCTTATTTTACCGCTATGCAAATTGTGTCTATTCGATCATTTTTCTCTATGATTATTTTTGTTATGGTATTACTAATTAAAGATAAAAAATTATTAGTTATATCTTTGAAGGATATATGGTGTTTCATTGGTACGGGGTGTTTCAGTATTGTGTTATTCAATTATTGTTATTTTAGAACAATAATTGTGTCATCCCTGTCATTAGCGGTGATATTATTATATACGGCTCCAATTTTTGTTATTTTATTATCCCGTATTTTATTTAATGAAAAAATCACTTTACCAAAAATTGCGGCTATTGTTATAATGATTACTGGACTTCTCTTTATAACAGATATTTTTGGATCAAAACTGGCTTTAAACATATTCGGTATCTTTATTGGACTTGGCGCCGGACTTGGATATGGCTTATATAGTATTTTTGGCAGATACGCCCTTGGAAAAAAATATAACGCTTTAACAATTTGTTTTTATACATTCCTGTTTGCCTTTTTAGGAACATTGCCGTTTATTAGTATTGTAGAAACATTTACAGTTATATTGATAGATGTAAAAATTCTATTGTCTATTGTTAGTTTTGCTGTTTTTGTAAGCGTATTACCGTATATTTTCTATACAACCGGATTATCACGGATTGATGCGGGAACAGCCTCTATTCTGGCTTGCATTGAACCTGTTGTTGCTGCTTTGATTGGGACTTTTATATATAAGGAAAGTTTGAAGCCGACAGAATTTATGGGCGTTGTACTTGTAATTTCAGCTGTTATAATATTACAAGCAGGGAATAGAAAAACTAAATGTTAACAAAACGACGGTCTTTGACAAAGGATAAAATGGAGTGTATACTATAAAATATACACTTAAATGGAGAAAATTTTATGGAAATTACTACAAAACAGCTAAGAATTCAGCCTGGCAGGATTATTTCCCAAGTAAATAATGGTCAAGAAATAACAATAACCTATAGGGGAAAAGCTTGTGCAAAAATTATTCCTATTAATAATAAACAAGACAATAATTTAGAAGAAACTGATAATGAATTATTTGGGATGTGGAAGAACAGGGAAGATATGGAAGATGTAGAACAATATGTCAGAAATATGAGAAAAGGGAGGAAATTATGTTAATGGATTCTGATGTATTGATATGGTATATAAGAGGCAATAAAAATGCTCAAATTGCTATACATAACAATATACCTTTTAAAATTTCTGTAGTAAATTATATGGAAGTGATACAGGGTATGAAAGATAAAAATGAATTAAAATCATTTCAAAAATATTTGAAAAAATGGTCTGTAGAAATAATACAAATAAATGAAAGTTTATCAACCAGGGCAATGTTTTTAGTTGAAGATTATTTTTTAAGTCATTCATTGGAATTAGGGGATGCAATAATAGCCTCAACGGTATTAGAAAATCAAGAAATACTATTAACTGGAAATGATAAACATTATAAATTTATCCCAAATATGCAAATACAAAAGTTCAAGCCTTAATGGATTATCTGCTGAATCCATAAAATAACAAAAGGGCTATATCACACGAGAGATTAACAAAGAAAACGCAGCCCCCCCCCCCCCCCACCCCACGAAACACCCTTGAAATTTTAGTAGACGATTTGTTTAAAATTTGGTATATATAGTAGAGTACTACCGCGTAGAGCGGCGGCGGCGGGATTAAACCGCACGGCGAATAAATTCTTTAGGAGACACTAATGAAAAAGAGCAAATTTAGATTTTTGGCAGCTTTTATGGCTTTGCTGTTTACGGCACTGTTAATTAATGCTTGTGCGGATACGAATGAAGCCCCACCACCACCGGCATCTGTTGCGAAACCGCCAACTGAGCCGCCGACCAGCGCAACTTTACCAAAATATAACGGGAGTACGCTAAAAGACGAGGATAAGATAAAAGCTGCAAGTCGGAACGCTGTAAAAAATTTAAAGGTTGATCCTGCGGTAAAAGCCGGCAGTCCTGCAGATGCTACAAGTGTTAAAAAAAGCGTTTCAGAATCGGCAGCCGGTGAAATTCCATTTTCTTACGATAACGAAACTAAACCTACGGAAAAAAATGGGGTTACAACCTATACGATTACCAGCGGAGCGGGAACGCTTTTAATACCGGGGACCGAAAGCGGGTATTTTATGAGCAATGATAAAATCGCGGTCTATACTAAAACTGATAAAGATAGTTTTAAAGGGAATCAAGTTTTGGAAATAACAACAAGTCAGAACGCCGCTTTTGGCGCGGCAGACGCATCAGGTATATATCCTAATAAGGGCTTGGATGCAAATGTTGAAGTAAAACAAACTTATGGGTTCACTGTAAATACCCCAGAAGGCGGTTTCAAGACCATTGTTGAAGGAAACTTTACACTTAACGGCAGAGACCGCAATAATAACCTGACAATGAAAACCGGAACTAACGGGGCTTATGATTCGAATTATGAAGAAAATTTTAAAGTTACCGTAACAAATTATGACAATGACGGCGATATAATTGGTGAGCCAACGGTGTATAATTCGTCTAAAGAATATTACGAGTACTATAAAAATGAATTCGTGTATTTTACTATCAATATGTCTACAACGATGAGCGAAGGTGCCGGAGGCACTGATTCAACTATATTGGAATAGAAGGTGTTATAAAAAACACTAGTACAATACTCCTAAACTTGATATAATAGTGTACACTATGTAAAAGGTTTGGGAGTATCCATCTTGTTTCTTAAAAGTCTTGATATTTTTGGGTTTAAATCTTTCGCGGATAAAACACATATTGAATTTGCCGACGGCATAACCGCGCTTATGGGGCCAAACGGCTGTGGTAAGTCAAATGTTGTCGATGCTATAAAATGGGTACTGGGCGAGAAGTCTCCTAAAACGCTGCGTGCGGATAAAATGGAAGACGTGATTTTTAACGGTACTGAGACGCGCAAGGCGGTGAGTGTCGCCGAAGTTACGCTTACCCTTGCCAACGAAAAGGGTCTGCTTCCCATTGATATGCCGGAAGTGCAGATAAAGCGGCGGCTCTACCGCGATGGTAATAACGAGTACTTCATAAATTCACAGGAAAAGCTGTTAAAAGATATTCGTGAGCTTTTTTGGGATACAGGCGTAGGAAAAACGGCATATTCTGTTATGGAACAGGGCAAAATCGACCAAGCTCTGTCCTCAAAGCCGGAAGAAAGGCGGTATTTATTCGAGGAAGCCGCCGGAATCACCAGTTTTAAGGTAAAAACCCGCGAAGCGGAAATTAAAATCACCAAAACCGAAGAAAATATCCGGCAGTCCGAGGGGCTTTTAAAAGAAATAAAGAAAAATTATGACGTTTTAAAGGTTCAAGCGGAAAAAACAGCGCGTTACAGGATACTCAAAGATGAAGTTTTTAACTACGAGCGTGATATTCAGCTTTTAAAGCTAAAACAATTCCGCGATAACCGCGATGCCCATACGGAAAATATAAAAAATAAAACCGAAGAGCGGGAAAAAATACGGACAGAGCTTGAAAAAATCAGTAAGGCTCTGGAAGACAACATGGACGAGGTAAACTCGCTTCAAAATCAGTATAACGAAACTCAAAAAAATCTTTTTGGCTTGGCAAAAGAAAAAAACGGGCTTGAAAATGAGATTGCCCTGATCTCGGAACAGCATCGGGATTGTAAAAAACAGATCGATCAATATGAAAGCAGGGAGCGCTCGATCAATTCAAAAATTGAGGAGCTGAGGGAGGAGTGCGATGATCAGGATGAGGTTGTCCGCGACCTTAGAAAACGGGTAGCCGGGCTTGAAGAAAATATCCATTCGTTTGAGGAAAATATCAAGCTGGCGTCTTCGCGAATCGGTGACAATGAAAACGCCGTCCGCTCGAACGAGGATGAAATTAAGAATCTTGAGCACAAGCGTTCAGGATTTGAGGTTGAGCTTCAAAAAATAACCGACGACATTGTTAGTGCGCTTGATGCCGGTTTGAAAAATGCCGGATATACGGCGGCGGGCAGGCAAAAGACTCAGGTTGAGCTTGAAGAATCGTTAAAACGCTTGAATACCTTGATAAGAGGGCGGGAAACCCTGCTTCGAGACCTTGCTAAAGCCGAAGAAAGGGCTGTTTCCGGCGGAACTTCGCTATCGCCGGAAGAAGTTAAGCGTATTACAGAGAGTATTGCAGGCGGTTTGACCGATGCGGCGGTGGAATGTGATAATGCGCTTGCACTTTTTGCGGATTATGTTAAGAGTACACCGACTTTTATCGACGAATTTCTGGCTCCAGAGGGTATTATCACAAAAAAACGAGCATTAGATAATGAAATTCGTGAAATTAAAGAAAGTATTCAGGCTAGATTTGGAAAAATCTCAGAACTAAGGCATGATAACGAGGCTCTAGGCGTAAAAATTGATGAGTACAGGCAGACTTTACACAATTTGCAGGTAAACCGCGCTCAGATGATAGCTAATGCCCAAGCTGCGGATGACAAGGCGAAATTGCTGCGAAGGGAGCTTACCGGGCAGGAGGCTCAGCTAAAAGGCGTTCAGGATGAGCTTTTCCTTGCCCATAAGCGGCTGGACGGGATAACCGAACGTATATCGGAAACCCAAGAAAAGATTGCGGAAATAGAAAAGCATGGCGTGCGCCTTTCTGCGGATATGGAAAAGCTAGAAAAGGATATTGCGAAACGTTCCGGCGAAGTGTCGGGAAAACAGGACGACATAAAAAAGAAAACGGAAACACTGGAAAAGGTAAACAGACAGCTTGAACAGATACATCTTTTTTTAACTCAATCCGAAACCGAGATAAAAAATACTCAGGAAAATTTCCGCGAAACTCACTCAAGAGACTTAATGGAATTTGAGGAGAGGATTTACACGATAACGGCAGGAGCGCAAGAACTACGCGAAAAATTGAATGTGTCGAAAAATTCCATACGGGAGCTTGGACAGGTGAATTTTATGGCGACCGAGGAGTTTAAGGAAACTAAGGATCGTTATGATTTTCAAAACGGTCAGCTTGAGGATCTGCTAAAGGCGAAATCCGATCTTGAGGCAATAGCGGCGGAAAGCCGCGCTCAAGCCTGCGATAGATTTATGACAAGTTATAACAAAATAAAAAAGAATTTTCATAATATGTTCAGGCGGCTTTTCGGCGGCGGACAGGCTCAATTACGACTACTCGATCCGAATCATGTATTAGAATCCGGCATAGAAATTTTTGCGCAGCCGCCCGGAAAAAAACTTGAAAACATAATGCTGCTCTCCGGCGGTGAAAAATCTATGACGGCGGTTGCGCTGTTATTTGCTACATATATGGTAAAGCCGTCTCCGTTTTGTTTTCTTGACGAGATTGACGCTGCGTTAGACGAAGCAAACATAGGGCGTTTTGTACAGTTACTGCGTGAGTTCGGACACCGAAGTCAGTTCATCGTTATTACGCATAACAAGAAGACTATAATAAGTGCGGCGACACTACTCGGCTTAACAATGCAGGAGAAGGGCATTACTCAGACTGTCGCTATCCGTGTACAAAACGGGGATGCCGTTATTGAAGAAGAACCGGATGGAGGGGAAAACGCTAACTTCTTTGACTTTGATTTCAAAGAGGAGGAAGTTGCGGTGGAAGATGGCAGGGAGCTTCCCCCCGGCGTTGACGATCCCGCATTGGTTACCGAAGCGCAGCTTCACCCGCTGCGCTCTCCAAAACAATAATGGCAGGACGTTTTAGCTCAATGGAGGCTCTTGTCCTGCGCGTTAGGGCAAGCGGCGAATCTAACCGCGAGGCAAGTTTTTTGACACGGGAAGCCGGTATTGTCCGCGCCCTTGTTTATGGCGGGCCTAAAAGCAAACTGCGGGCGTTTGTCTCGCCGTTTAATTCCGGTCTGCTCTACCTTTACCA
Organism: Spirochaetia bacterium; assembly: GCA_025997755.1. The sequence continues at coordinate 6,027 of BNVA01000005.1, forward strand.
CGATCCTGTCCGCGACAGTTACAAAGTGTCGGATTTTGACGCACGGGCATGGCGTCCGAAATTGCGGGAAAATTACGATAGAATGATGAGCGCGGCGGCTATTGCAGAAACAATTCTTGCGGGGCATGGCGGCGGCAGTAATTGGCATGAGGCTCTGCAGCTTGCCGACAACAGCCTAAATGCGCTTGAAAATGCCGATGCGGCGGTTTGCGCCCGTATTTGGGTACGGTTTTTATGGCTTTGGGCGGATATTTTGGGCGCGGCGCCGGAGGATAACTCAATATTGAATATAAATTCAGGCGCCATACACTGGCTTGAGATAGCGGCTAAAGTTGAACCTAGTACATTAAACCGCTATGTTCTTGACGAAGGCTTATTAAAACAAGCCGAAAACTGCTGCGCCGACATACTTTCCGCCGCCATCGGGCGCAGACTTAGAAGCTGGAGTTGGTAGGGCGTTATGTTTAGGCTAAAAAAATGAACTACTGCGCCGCAGAGCAGCGCGGTTAAACCGTACCGCTGATAAATACTCCTTCAATCTTTCATCTTACAAATCGTAAGTGAACTCATCATCTGCCTGTGTTCTATTATTATTGTTATCACCTAATTTAATTGTTATACCAAGAGTCAAAAACTTATTGGCATACGCAGACCATTTTAGCTTTCCTAACTCCGCACCAAGGTTATATTCATAATCCAAGTAGTAGTGTTCATATCCGACCTCAGCAAAGACACCAAATCTTTGACCAAAAAAGTAACGCGCCCCAATGTCAACACCGTAAACAAAACCATGAGGATGTGTTGCTTCATCTTTTTCGTAATCATCACCCGACCAAAAGCCAAATCCGTAACCGACTTTCCCAAGAATATAAACATCAAGGTTTCTTACATCTAAATTCGGATGATACCCAACACGCAAAAGAATGGGTATTAAACCAACTGATAATTTGGGATCAGAACCTGCTGATGATTTTAGCGGTGCATTTGAAAATCCTATCTCGCCTCCGACTGTTAAAGCCGCAAAAGGCAGTGCATAATCAACGGCTAAAGCGCCGCCTAGAAGCGTTGAATCTTTTGTAGAGAGCATTACGGGATAAAATGCGCCCAATCCAAAACTGCCGCTGATTAAAATATTTCCCGGACTAATGATATTATTAAATGTCCCAAAATCCGCCGCCGGTACAGACCCAACTGCGGCTGCTGTAAGCAAGAAACCCAGCAACACCCCTTTTTGTGTAGTTTTCATAAATCACCCTCCAATTCTTTTTGAGTTATATGTGCCTTACCTAAAGGCGCATTACAAACTTTACGATGTTTTGCGGCGGACATACAAGGGGCTGCAGGCTTAACACAGCAATAAATAAAAATTAAACTTAACAAAGATGAAAAATGTGTTGAGTATTGCGGGTTCCGATCCGTCGGGCGGGGCGGGTATACAGGCTGATCTAAAAACGATGTGCGCACTTGGGGTATACGGAATGACTGTTATTACTGCGGTAACAGTTCAGAACACACAGGCGGTGTACGATGTGCAGGAGATACGCCCGGATATTGTCAGGGATCAGATAAGAGCGGTATTTGATGATATTCGTGTAGACGCTGTAAAAGTTGGAATGGTTTCCGGTATAAAGATTATTGACGTTATACGCAATGAACTTTTGCGCTTGGGGGCTGTGAATATTGTTATAGACCCTGTTATGGTTTCTAAAAGCGGTTATGCGCTCTTGCAAAAAGAAGCCGAGGCTGCTGTACGGGAATTAACGGCGACAGCGGATATTGTTACGCCTAACATACCGGAGGCGGAAATTCTTTCCGGTATTCCGGTAAAGACCGAAGATGACATGAAAAAAGCGGCGGAAAGCATTGCGCGTAACGGCGCTAAAAATGTTTTAATAAAAGGCGGACACCGCTTTGAAAATGATGCAACGGATCTTTTATGGATGGAAAAATCAAATCTTTTTTTAAGCACACAGCGCATTGAAACAAAAAATACGCACGGAACAGGCTGTACGCTTTCGTCGGCTATAGCAAGTTTTCTGGCTCTTGGTAAAAATATGGAAGAAGCTGTACGTGCCGCAAAAGAATATATTACTAAAGCAATATCAAATTCATATAACGTTGGAAAAGGGGTGGGTCCCGTGGGACATTTGGCAGACTTGTATAAAAGAGCGGGTTTGTCTTTAGGATAATTTTATGAAAAAAAGCACTATGTTTTTGCTCTGGGTTGGAGCTGCTATTTCCATTTCGGAGATTTATACAGGCGGACTTTTAGCGCCGCTTGGATTTGGGGCAGGAATCGCCGCAATTATTGCAGGACACCTTATAGGCGCAGGATTGCTGGCGTTAGGCGCATTTATTTCGTATAACGGAAAAGTAAACGCAATGGACAGCGTTTCGCTAAGACTGGGGAGCGGCGGCGGAAAAATTGTCGCTCTGTTAAACATTATTCAGCTTATAGGCTGGACTATCGTGATGATTGTTCAGGCATCTGCCGCCGTTACCGCTATTCTCCCTAAACTTAATTTTATGATTTTAAGCCTTGTTTTAGGGGTTATAGTGCTTGTTTGGGCGCTGATTTTCGGGACTCCCGCGCAGTGGGTAAACAGCGTTATTGTTACACTGCTTGCTCTGTTATGCGCCATTTTATTTGCGGAAAATGCCTCGCAGGCGGCTGCATTGCCCGGAACGGCATTACCGCTGCCGCCCCTTTCTTTCGCGCTGGCTCTTGAGCTTTCAATCGCTATGCCTGTTTCATGGCTGCCGCTTGTTGGTGATTACAGTTACAACGCGGATGGAAAAATATGTGCCGCCGTCATGCCTTTTGTGGGCTATTTTTTAGGCAGTGTCCTGATGTATGGCATTGGTTTGTATATAACGATTCATTCAGGCGGCGACTTTTTTTCTTTGATTGCGGCAAGCCGCTTTCGTTTGATAGCCTGCGCCGTTGTGGTGTTTTCGACTGTTACCACAGGATTTCTTGACCTGTACTCCGCTGCCGTTTCTACGCGTCAGTTTATAAAAACAAAAAGTCCGCGGGCAGCGCTTTTGATAATCGGCATAACGGCTGCGGTAGTTTCGGCAATTTTTCCTTTTGACAAATACGGCGATTTTTTAACAGCATTTCTTACGACTATAGGGATGATCTTTGTTCCGGTCTACTCGTATTTATTCATTAGTTTTTTCCTAAAAGAAAAAACCGGAAATCATACTGCGGTAAATATAAAAGGTTTAATCATTATCTGTGCGGGAATAATTTCTTACAAATTGTGCGCCATAAATGAATTTTTTGTGCCTACGCTTATAAGTATAGCAGTAGTGTGCATACTATTTTTATTATCGCGGAGGTAGTTATGAAAGCGTCATTTTCAAGGAATGTTGGCATTGTCTTTGCTTTTTTGATGATCGTAAATTCAACGGCAGCCGCATTGGATTTTCCTTTGAGCATAGGATTAGGATTGGATGTTATACCATCTTCTGCATTCGGCAAGGCAATCACAAAGGAAGAGTATTCAAAACCAAACGAAACCCTTGAACCGGAAAGCGAATAGCGCGGGGTTTTTAATGTTGAATAAAAATGATCTCCTGCTTTATCTTTGCACCGACCGTGTTCTCTCTCTGGGACGTTCGATAACGGATGTGGTGGAAGCGTCGATAGCTGGCGGCGTTACCATGATTCAGCTTAGAGAAAAAAATGCGTCTACCCGTGAGTTTTACAAGATTGCCCTTTCCGTTCAAAAAATTACTTTACAAAAAAAGATACCGCTTGTTATAAATGACCGCTTGGACATTGCCCTCGCCGTGGGAGCGGACGGACTGCACATAGGACAATCGGATATGCCGGTTGACGCGGCGCGGCATCTGGCTGGAAAAAAAATGTTTATCGGCGTTTCCGCGTCTACGGCTGTGGAGGCGGCGGCGGCGGAAAAAGGCGGCGCGGATTATATTGGCGCGGGTCCCGTTTTTCCAACAGGAAGTAAGTCCGACGCGGGAACGGCGATAGGCTTGGACGGCTTAAAGGCTATCTGCGCGGCAGTCCGAATTCCTGTTGCCGCCATAGGCGGGATTAACGCGGAAAACGCGGCGGAAATTATCAAGCAAGGCGCATACGGCGCGGCGGTTATCTCCGCGATACTCTCCCAACCCGATATACACGCTGCCTCGGCAAAGTTGAAAGAGGAATTGCTCCGTGCGCGGGGGCTTCAAAGCCCTGCCTGACGAAATGTGCTTACCGGATTAGGCGGGCGCAGGCTTCTTCAACATCGGCGCGGCGTCCAAAGCCGGAAAAGCGGACAAATGACTGTCCTGCGGGTCCAAAGCCGGAGCCCGGGGTGGTAACAATGTGGTGTTTTTCCAGCAGTTCGGAAAATACATCCCAGCTGTCACGTCCGGGAAAATGCGCCCAGATGTAGGGTGAATTATCTCCGCCTATGCAGTTTATATTCAGCTTTTGCAGGGTTCCGCGGATTAAATGCGCGTTTCCAAGATAGAAATCCGTCAACTGTCTTATTTCCGCTATTCCGGTTTCGTCTAACGCGGCAAGACCGCCCCACTGCGCTATGTTGGAAGCCCCGTTAAAAATTGTCGCTTGAAGTCTTGCCCAATCTGTGTTGATGCTCTCCCCTGTTGCAAATTCCAAACTTTTCGGAACGACACTCCACCCAAGCCGCACGCCGGTAAATCCCGCCGATTTTGAAAATGAATTTACTTCGATAGCGCAGTTTTTTGCGCCTTCAATCTCAAAGATCGTTTTGGGCAAAGCCGGATCGCGGATATATTCCGAGTAGGCCGCGTCAAAAATTATGAGAGAGCCTGTGCGTAACGCCGCAGAAACAAGGGCGGCAAGCTGAGGTTTGGTTGCCACAGCGCCGGTTGGATTATTCGGTGAACAAAAATATACAAGGCTGTTTTTAGGGAGCGCCGAGAGGTCGGGGAAATAGTTATTGTTTTGATTGCATGGCAGGTATGTAATTCCGTCGTAAGCCCCGGTATCATCTCCGCAATCGCCGCCTTCACAAGCGGTAAATGCGGCGCCCCTGCCCGCAGCTCCTGTAATAACAGAACCGTCAACATAAACAGGATATGATGGATCCTGCACGGCGATTTGGACATCCTGTCCGAACAAAGTTTGAAAGCGCCCTATGTCGCACTTTGAGCCGTCGCTTATAAAAATCTCATCTATACCAAAAGCATCTTTGTAAAAAACTTTTGATATACGTTGACGAAGCTCCGCAAACCCTTCGTCGGCGTAGCCCGAATATGTTTTTTCATTACCGAGCCGCTTTGCCCCATCTATCAAACCTTCGCATATATGATGCAGCACAGGCTCCGTAGTGTTACCCACACCTAAACTGATTATTTTTGCTTCAGGATGAGATGCGGCAAACTCCCTGCGCCTACGGGCAACTTCGGGGAACAGATAACCAGCTTTTAAATTAGCAATGTATGGATTTCTTTTAAGCATATATGATAAGTCCTTAATAAAAATATTATTCCTTTACTACAAAACTTACAACCCTGTATTCCAGCAGCTGTAGTATTTCTAAAACTGAATTTATATTTTTGTATGCGGTATTTTTGTCGGCAATAATATGAATACGTGTATCGGGCGCGGAACGGTAAATTTCAACAAGCGTATTTTCCACATCGGAAAGTTCCGCCATCTCACCTTCAATATATGTCGCACCGTTTGAGTCTATCCAAATATTTAAATTTGATTCTGCGTCAACTTTTTGAACGGCGGATACTGCTTCAGGATACTCAATTTTTATTTCCCGCCTGTAGTTTATTAGTGAAACCACCATGATAAAGATCAACAAAAGAAAAGCAACATCGGATGTTGCATTCATGGGGACAACTAAGGATTTTCGCTGGTGCGTTAGTTTCAATCTTCTTCTCCGGTTTTCATCTTAAAAGAAAATGAATCTACCTTTAGGTTTTCCGCAAGTTCAACAAAAGAAACAACCGGCTGCCATGGAGCGTTAGGTGAAATTGTAAGTACAACCGCAAGATTTGGATGCTGTCCAATTCCGTTTCGTATATTCCTTTCAACTGCACGCCTTTCTACATATTCACCCTCAAATAAAATCCTCCCGCCGTCGTCCATCTCATACCTAAGCAGATCATTCTTTGCAACAATCTTCTCAGAATTTTTTGCTGGAAGGTCTATCAACATACCTTTATTAACATTGAATCCGGCAATAACAATAAAATAAATGATCAGCATAAAAGCAAGATCGCTTAACGCCGCGCTCTCGCCTAAGTCAAGTTTTTTACGCCGTTTAATTTTCATGGATTGCGATATAAGTTATCAAACTTGAACAATTTTGTTCAAGCTCCGCCGAGAATTTATCAACTGAATGTGATAAAAGGGAATTCGTAACCATAGCGATAATAGCGATAATAAGCCCGAATACAGTTGTTATAAGCGCTTCATAAATACCGCCGGCTACAATCTGTGCGTTTACTTCTGTTGCTTCCGCGATAGATTTAAATGCTCCGATCATGCCCGAAACTGTCCCCAAAAAGCCTGTAAGCGGCGCAACAGAACCTAATGCCACAAGAAAATCAAAACCGCTTTCCAGTGAATTGACACAGCAACGGGCTTCGGACTCAACAATTTTTTCAACCTGCGAAGCGGGTAAATTGCAGTGATTAACAAGCGAGAGAAGAACGCGCGCGCCTATGCGCCTATCGGTCTGCGCGGAAAGATATTTTACAGCGCCCTCAATATCTTTTTTTCTAAAGAATACATCTACTCTCTTTCCCAGATCGTCAACTTTCAGGTTATGATACACAATGTATATTATCCGTTCTAACGCTATTGTTATTGTAGCAATTGAAAACAATAAAAGCGGCCACATAAAAATACCGCCCAGTTTAAAAAGCGTCAACAAAGAAAAACCAGTTCCGGCATCCATAATTACTCCTAATAACTTTTTTAATTCTTAACTTTTGGTTTTACCCTTACAAGATTTTTTTGCTCATAAAGATAATCAAGTATTTTATCCCAATTATATTCTAAATAAAACCACGCGAAAGCTTCTTCCCAATCGCGCAAGAGCGATCCCGAGTTACGCAGCGTGCGCAGGTTTTCCGGAAAATATTCTTCGCTGTACTTGGAATTCCATTTAACATCTTCCGCCAGCACAAAATCTTTTTTTTCCGTCTTGATCTCGTTATACGCCGCAGGACGTCTTTTTTTAGAGACTGTCTCCGGCAAAAGCTGCTCCTCCCAATATTTTTCAAATTCCTTTTTATTTTTAAAATCCGGCGCGTCCTTTTCTTTCATATATGCCGTATATGCAAGGATACGGTTTTGACGCCCCCGCATTATTTCTAAAGCGCGTTCTCCGTAAATTGTACTTGCATTACGGCGCAGGGCGGCATTCGTTATAGCCGTTGTTTTAACATCGCTTAACGTAAACTCCGCGTTAGGCGCACCGGCAGGTTTTAAACTGCTGCTTCCTTTGAGTCCGCAATAAAATTCTACCCAGCCGCCTATGCTTCCAGCCAAAAAACGCATGGCGGAAAGCTCAAAATCATCTTCGTTTTCGCCTTCCCGCAGCTTTGCGTAAAAAAGCAGCTCCGGCATTTCTTTGCAGCTAAACTGCGCACCTTGTGTTCCGTCCTTCGCTTGAACAACTTTGAACTCGAATTTCGCTTTTGAAGACACCGCGTTATCGCGGTAAACCACCTTTGTCTTGTACAAAAACGCGGTTCCGTCCAAAACATGACCGCCCATTTCCACAACATTTGTAATGGTTCCGCACCCGCAAAGAATGGATACAAAAAAAAATGCGGTAAAAACACGAGTAGCTCTCATCTGCTTAAATTATGCGTTTTTCCCGCCTTAACATCAAGTCTGATTGTAAACTTTCATCACAACATCGGCGACGGCTTTTGCAAGTTTTAAGTGATTTTCGGGTTCAAAGTGAATACCGTCTTTGTTATTGGGGCTTGTTACGCTTCCCGCATCAAGGAACAGCTCTCCCGTTTCATCGGCTATAGCTTTGTAGTAGGCGGGGAGTTTTTTTGAAACGCTTTCGCTGCCTTCAAACATATCGTCAAAATAAGGCGCCGGCAGAGTGGGCGGAGGGCAGATCACAAGAACTTTCGGTGCGCTGTTGCCGGGTCCGGTTTCCGAGTGTTGAACTGCTTTTACAACGTTTAACATTCCCTGCGCTATGTCGTAGGCGGAAGGGCGGAAGCGGCGTTTTAGATCGTTTGTGCCAAGCATAATCGCGACAAGATCAATCGGCTTATGGCTTTTTAAAATCGGCGTAACTGTTTTTAAACCGTTGCGATCAAGCTCAACCGGATCGTCAAACGATGTTGTTCTTCCGCCCAGACCTTCCTCGTCTACCCACCACGCAGGATCATCTGCGGCACAGCCTTCATTCAGTATTTTTTCCAACACCATAGGCCAGCGTGTTTTATGATCGTAACGCATTCCTGTAAGCGGTATATAACCATAAGTGTTAGAATCACCGTAACATAAAATTGTTTTCATACAACACCTCTATATTATTTATATTTGTCTGCGGTGGTTCATAAATCCAGCGCAAAAATTTTACTTGCCCTCTGTCTGTTGTAGTTTTCACGCCGCTGTGCAGGAAGGCTTTCAACTTCAACCTCGCGGAAACCTAACAACTCAAACCAGTCTTGTGTTTTTGTTGTAAGCACAAAAACACGGCGCATACCAAGTTTTCCGGCTTTGTCTATTAGAAAGTGAACAATACGTCTGCCTATACCCATATCCGAGTACTCTTTGTCGGCGGCAAGAGCCGCTATTTCCGCCTGACCTTCGCCCCAATCGTGTAAGGCGGCGCAGCCGTGTACAGAACCGTCTATGACAAAAACAATATAGTCATTTTTTTTCTTCTGTATATCTTCCGGTGTGCGCCGTATCAAAACCCCTTGTAAAACCAAAGGCTCCATTATGTGCAATATATCGGGTATGTCGGAATTTTTGATACTCCTTATGGATTCATATTCATCGGCGTAGAGCATTGTTCCCGCTCCAAGATTTGAATACAACTCGCGTAACACCGCCCCGTCTTCGCAGCCGTTAATTATATGAACACGTTCAATGCCATGCTTTAACGCGGATAAGGCAAGACTCAATATATTCAAACTTTTTTCTTTACCGGTTTCATTCCCGCTTGATTTTGAGGTATCGTCATAATTTAATTCAAAAATTTGCTCGGCTTCATTTTGATTCAAACGGATTGGACGTCCGTCTTTTGAGCACTCAATTTTTTTGGGTATATTAATATGTTCACCGGTAAGATAATAACCTTTTGTTACAATAAATAATTTTACTGCACCTAACGCGGAGGCTGATTCAAGGGCTATATCATCGCTTGAAACATTGTAAGGCTTGCCGACGGGACTCCACCCGATACAAGGCAAAATCGGCACCATGCCAAAGTCAAGAATTTTTTTTATGGCAGACGAGAATATTTTATCGACAGCTCCTGTGTGTTCCATATCGATGCCGTCAACAACGCCGCGCCCCCGGCTACGCACAAAGTTACCGATAACTGCATCCACGCGGCTTGCCGAAAGCGCGGTGATAAGGCGTGTGGCCGCATTGAACGCCGCCATCTCAACAAGGGGAATGGACGCCTCATTTGTTATGCGATCTTTTCCGCAGTATGAGGAAACAATCTTATGTTCCAAAAGAATCGCGTCTATAAATTCCTTACAGCCGGGAACCAAAATGATCCTAACGCCCATTTTTGCGAGCATTGCAAGGTCTTTCATAAAATATGAAAAACTCCTGTCTTCGGTAACGGGAAAATCAATTTTAAAAACCATTGTCGCGTTTTTGAAACGGCTTTGATAATGAAACGCCTCGCGCACTAAATCCATAGGCGGCTGTCCGTTATCTATCATAAAATCATTATAACATAAGGCGCAAACCAAAGAAAAGCGGGTTTACTTAAACTTTTCCCTGAGCATGGCAAGCAGTTCATCGGGCGATTTTTCATCTTTTGTGCTATGCTGAAAATCATTATCAATAAGATTCTGAGGTATCTCCGCAAGAAAGGGGGACGGAACACATTCTGTAAGGTTTTGTCTGCGCTTTCTTTGGGTGCAGCTTGTGATAAAAAGTTTGCTTCTTGCCCGTGTTATGGCAACATAAAAAAGCCGCCGTTCTTCTTCGATGTTCTGCGCATTTTCCTCTATGCTGCGTTCATGCGGGATAATTCCGTCTTCCGCACCGGCTATAAACACAACGGGAAACTCAAGTCCCTTAGACGCATGAATTGTCATTAGTTGAACCTTACCCTTGTCCGTATCCGAATCTCCTTCATCCTTTGTCAACAGGCTTATTCTGTTTAGATACGGATAAAGCGTAGGATCAAAATTGTCAGGATTTTTTTCCCATGCCTCGATGGACTCAATTAAGTGCATTATATTTTGATATTTCCACCGTGCAAGTTTTTCATTTTTGTTGTACTCCGAGACAAGGTGCGACCAATAATCAATTTTTTCAACCATTTCCCGCACCTTTTTTGAAAGCCCCTTTCTTCCAAGTAGTTCCTCTCTCTGCGATTCTATAAACTTTACAAACTCATCTATCTCAATTTTTGCTGTTTCCTGAAAGAGGGTGTTTTGCGCATAACGCATCTTGTTCATTGCATCCCACAACGAACATCTATTTTTTTTTGCCGTTTCTGATATTTGGTTGATCGTTACCTTGCCTATGCCGCGTTTCGGCGTGTTGATTATACGCAGGAGCTGGACATCATCATCTGTATTTCCTATAAGGCGCAGATAACTTAACATGTCTTTTATTTCTTTTCTTGAAAAAAAACTTTCGCCGCCCGATACTTTGTATGGTATATTTTGAGCAAGGAGCGACTCCTCTATTCTGTCAAACAATGAATTAGTTCTTACAAGAATTCCAAAATCATCGTATTTTAGCCCCTCCATAACTTTTTGAGAGCGTATACGCTCCGCGATAAAATCAGCCTCCTCGCTTTCATTTCTTGCCTGCCAAAAGACAATCGGTTTACCGCCCGTATTCCCCGACCACAACCGTTTGTCCTTGCGGTTGCCGTTATTTGAGATAACGCCGTTTGCCGCATCCAGAATCGTTGTTGTGGAGCGGTAATTTTGTTCAAGTTTTATTTCCGCTACATCTGGAAAATCCTTTTCAAAGTTGGTGATGTTTTCGTAATTCGCACCCCGCCATGAATAAATTGATTGATCATCATCGCCTACGACGCATATATTTTTGTAGGCTAAAAGTTTCATAAGCTGATACTGCAGTTTGCTTGTATCTTGAAATTCATCTATCATAATATAACGGTACCGTTCACGGTATTTTTTTAGAACATCGGGAAAGTTATTAAACAACTGCATAGGCAGTATTAAGAGATCGTCAAAGTCAAGCGCGTTGTAAACTTTAAGCTGCTGCTGGTACTCTTCAAAAACCGGTTTATATGCGGAGTTAACAGCGCTCCAGTCTGTCATTCCTGTTTTAATATCTGAAAATATTTTTGCAATTGTCCGTATATTGATCGTATCGCCTAACAGTTTACACTCACGCAGAGAATCTTTTACTGCCTGTTCTTTATCCGTTTCGTCATAAATCGAAAAATTTTTACGGTAACCTAACACGTCAATCTCGTTACGCAATATTTGTACGCCGAATGCGTGAAACGTACTTACGGTAAGAGAGTTTAATTTTTTGCCGGTTAATTCTTTTACCCTGCTTTCCATTTCTTTAGCAGCCTTGTTTGTAAATGTAAGGGCAAGAATTGAATGTTGAGGTATGCCTTTATCAAGCATATATGCAATGCGGTACGTTATTACACGGGTCTTCCCGGAACCGGCACCCGCGATAATAAGGACAGCTCCGTCTATAGTCCGCACGGCTTTTAACTGCGGCGGATTAAGTTCATTTTCAATATTCATAAAGTGTTCATATAAATTCAGTTTTCTTGTTCATATATTCCCCTGAAAAACAATCTATATCCTTATCTCTTTATTACTACCAAATAATTTGAAGCAATCTCTGTATGTTGTTTCTCCTGCCTTAATATTTTCTGCAAGTAAAAGTAAATTAGCGGAGTTTATGACCGCGCCATTTATTTTTGTACGTATACTTAAATTTTTAATTTTATCTCCAATATTTTGAATAAAAGACGAAGATACAAATAAAAAAGTAAATGATTTTACATTACCGGGAAATTTTAACCACCATTCATTTTGGTTTATAGCAGCATCTCTTTTTTGGTTTTCTTCAATGTATCTTTGCATTTCATCTTGCTGTCCTATTGGTAAATTATAACCTTGCGAGTACGCTTTGGTGTCAATTATAGTACCGTTTACATCATAATATATTATTCCATCGGGTCTTCTTGAATAACCTAGCCTCATCCCCTTGAAATCAAGCTCATTTGTTAAAAGCGCAATTGTTTGGATTTCAAAATCACGGTTTGCATTACTATCATACGAGAGATCGATTAAGTTTAAGTACTTATGATCTATATATTTCAATTTTTCACGTAACTCATCTTTTATTTCTGTTATCTCCGATTTCCCTTTTTTATTTTCTAATGCAGGAATAGAAAGATGTGTTATTGTGTCGGAGATATTGTATTTACCGCTTGATGCAATAACATTCAATCCAATGTTTTTCATGCTCTCAATATCATCAATAATTGTATTTGATGTTTCTGTAATTCCTTTTGTCTTTAAATACGAACAAATTTGATCTGCGGTTTTTGATTTTTTATTTATGCACTGAATAATATTTGCCCTACGCAGACGCAAATAATTTTTGTCTTTAGCTTTCGTAGCAAGCATTTCAAAGTAAACAATTTTCGGTATTTTCTTTTTACTTGATTTCCCAAATGCTTGTTTTAATTTTGTTTTCCCTTCAAGTGTTAAAATAAATGCATGTGATATTGTTTCTGTATATTCAGTATTGCCAAGTTTGATCATTATTTTTTTGCTCTCTCTTTTTACCCAGCCAATTCTTGCAAGCCAACCACAGATCATTCGGGCATATTTATCAGAGTCGCCTTCAACATTTTGCCGTATTTCCGTTTTGGATTCTGCAGATAATGCATCATGCAATCCTTGAACAAAAAGATTTTGCGGAACAGAAGTAAACCCAGCCTCGCCAACAATGCCTAAGTTTGCTCCTATTTCAAATTTTGTTAAATGTGCATTTTCTTCATTAAGCAATGAAAGCACACGGACAGCTGGAGGGTATGACAAATAAGCAAGTCCTAAGACTTCTTTTTCTTGCTCTGAATCATCAATTGTTTCTGAAAAAAGTTTGCCAAACTGGTTTATTTCGCATAAATCAGTTTCAGCATCATAATCAAGAAAGCCTACTGAAATTGCCCATCTAAGAAAACCATCTGCTGACCAATCATCAATATATTCTTTATTGCCTTGACCATGAATTGCTGCCTGTACTATTCCCGAACATTTTGCTTGCTTTCGTGAGGCTTCTTTTCCTATTCCACTACCTTTTAAATCAGTATATGGAATTTGAATTTTATCTTTAGCGGATAATAAATTAATGAAACGAGTTTTTAGTTCTGCATCCTCTACTAATGCAGCAATCTTTGTCGTGCGTAATTCCTTGTTGACAATAGAATCTGGAATAAAAAGACACACAAGTTTTTTCAATGAAGCTGTATTTGCTGGATTTTGTATCCACCCTAATGTTCTATTTTTCATATATGTCTCAATAATTTGTGATCAAAACTTCTAATGTTTTGCTTTCCTTGTCTTTTACTTGATAATTACAATTTGAATAATTTTTATTTATTTTATGAACAGTATATTTTTTAGACCAATCAAAAAGAATCTTGTTTTCAGTATTTTTGTGATAAAGTACATTTGAAAGTGCGAAACAAACATTCTTTTTGTTTAAATCATCCAGTAAAGAATATAAATCTTTTTCCTCGGCTTCGCCCCAATCGTGAAATCCTCTGTTACCATCATTGTAAGAACCTGTTGTAATTAAATACGGCGGATCGCAATATATGAAATCTCCGTTTCCCATTGTGTTAAAGTTAATTTCACGAAAATCCCTAGTGAAATATTCTATGTCTTTTTGTTTTATTTCTTTCATAAACATTATTAGATTTGCCTTGGTAGTTTCTGAAAAGCAGCTTCTATTTCTTCCAAAAGGATTATTATATTCCAATTGGTTGTTAAATCTAAATTGATAATTAAAAGAAAAACAAGAAAGAGTAAATAAATCAATAGGATTTCCTGTTTTGTTATAATAATCCCTAAAAGCCTTGAAGCCTTTTTCATTGTCTTTAGATAGTTGATATTCATTTATTTTTTCATAAATCCGTCTTAACACGGAATTAATATCAGCATATTGAAACATTCTAACCATCTCTACAACTTTATAATTCATATCATTACAAATAGTTTTTGAAGAAGCAATATTTGCTGTTATATTAAAACCGCCAGCAAATAAATCTATAAATGTGTTAATATTATTTGGGAAAAATTCAAATAATTGCGGCAGTATTTTATATTTGCCACCTATATAATTCATAGGACTTTTTACAAAACGCCGTCTACCATTTGCAGAATACAAAGGTTGTGGACTAGCCACTTCACCAAGATATTCCGGGCTATTTTTAAAATCATAAACAATAGATTTGTTTTCTTTTTTTGCGTAAAAAATGTATTCGTAATGTTCCGTTTCTTCTTGTTGGATTTTTCCTTTGTATCGTTTATACGGAAGTGATTTTAATTTAACACTGCTTGCACTACAATGCTCTTTTAAAATATTTTTTATTGCTTTTGATTTAATTATTCCATCATCACTATAGCTAACAATAATATGCTTGAACTCTGCCTCTTTTATTAAATTCTCAAAAGCATCTTGTGCATTTGATTTTATACAATAATCAGATTTTAAACCTTGATACGGACGCACGCCTGTAATCCCTTTAACTTTTGGATTATCATATTTAGCAATCGTTTCCAGCACATGATAATTCGGAAGATATTGTCTACTATTGTAAGGCGGATCAAGATAAAGAATATCACCGCTTATTTTTTTTATTAGGTCTGCCGCATCTTCATTAAAACATATATTTCTATAACCATTATCAATTATCTGCAACCGAATCATTTCAAATTGTTTAAATGCTCGTTTGTCCCAATGTTTCAAATAAGCTCCATACGTGCCTGTGATATTTGAAATAAATGGAACGCCTTCAATAAGACCAGCAAGTAAGTATTTATACTCACTTTTATTTAACAGTTTTTTGCTATTCCAATCTTCTATTTGTTTCCGTATAAAATCAATACGCATTGCATTTTCTTCTGTGAAATACATTCTTGAATTATTGTTATACGGCGAATATGTATTTGTGATAAAGAAATTATCAGTTTTTTTAATTTTAGTTGTTTCAAGATAGGTTATAGGATCGACAATGCCGATCTTTTTCAGTTTTGGAAAAGAAGGCTGATCGTTATTTTCAATAGATGCAGATGTTATAATGTGTGAAAAGTATAATATGTCGTTTGATGTAATTTGATAATATGGTTTAAAAAAACGTGAAACTGCCCCAGTTCCGCAAAACAAATCACAAAAAGCCTTATTTTCATTGCCGCAACAATGATCTATAACCGATTTTATATTTTGTAGAAGGTTGGCTTTACTCCCAATATAGCGCATTTTTACATTATACAACTTCCTTGATATTTCTGTCTATTAGGCGTTGGGCGCAAAAATTTCACATACCTATCCTTACTACAACGATTTCCGGCGAATTGTTTATGCGGGGGATAAGGGGGTGGCGTGTCGTAAGTCCCACGCTGACGATTAGTGTTGTTCCGTCTAATTCGTAGATACCGCCTGTAAGCGCCGGAAACAAACCTTGCCCGGGCGCGTACAATCCGTTTGAAAAAAGTTTTGGAAAACGCCATTGTCCGCCGTGCGCGTGTCCTGCGAGCGCCAGATCAAACTTGAATCCGGAATAATTTTTTGCACGTTCGGGACGGTGTATTAAGAGTATTTTGTAAATGTTCATACCGGTTAACGGGTTAAAAATTTTTGCCGCTTCCATGCCGTCATATTTTTTATCTTCAAAATGTCTTTTATCAATATCGTCTACTCCGGCAAGGATTATATCATTTCCATTTATTTTAAGTCTAACAAAATCATCGCTTAGAATTTTTACATTCATGCTGTTTAGAATGGCTCTTATTTTTTTTATTTTTCTTGTGAAATACTCATGGTTGCCCGCTACATAGTACACAGGCGCGATACCTATGAGTCCGTGCAATAACAAAACCGTACCTGTATCATCGGAAATATCATCAAAGATGTCTCCGCCTAAAACAATTATATCAGGCACGGCAGCTTTTATTTTTTCAAATAACGGTTCGTTTGCTTTGCCGTAAATATCACTGTGCAGGTCTGTAAGAAGCACTATACAAATAGGGTTACCCGGTCTCAGTTTGTCTGTTTGTATATTGTATTGGGTTGTTATCAATGATCTATGTGTAGCGCAGTCTGCCATGGTAATAATTAAAAAACAAGCGTATAAAAGTTTCGCGGTTACATTTATTCTTGACGGCATTTATGATTCATCAAATAAACCTAGCTGCACTTTTTCATCTTCGCCCGCTTCGGTTCCGTTTAAAAGAATTTCGATTCGGCTTTCCGCTTTTTCCAAATCTTTTTCTAAAGCGCGGGCAAGTTTGATTCCTTCTTCAAACGCTTTTATAGCTTCGTCTAACGGCACATCAGTCTTTCTTATTTTCTCGCCAAGCTCTTCAAGATGTTCAAGTCTTTCCTCAAAGTTTTTCATATATGCTCCTCCTACATTGCTACACGTCCGCGCAGGCTGTGGGCAAGCGTTAGGCGATCCGCATACTCAAGATCGCCGCCCACAGGCAATCCCGAAGCAAGTCTTGTTACCTGTACCGGCGTGTCTTTTAAACGCCGCTGGAGATACAGGGCTGTAGTATCACCTTCTACGGTGGGGTTTAGCGCCAGTATCACTTCTTGAACACTCTCTTTTTGTAAACGTACCAAGAGTTTGCCTATGGAAAGATCATCGGGTCCTACGCCGTCCAGCGGGGCGATGAGTCCGCCTAATACATGAAAGCGCCCACGGTATTCACGGGAGTCTTCTATCACACGGAGGTCTTGGGCTTTTTCCACAACGCATAGCAGCGCGGAATCACGGCTTGTGTCGGCGCAGATAGGGCAGGGATCGCTTTCCGTCCAGTTTCCGCAGATAGAACAACGCTTTATCGAATCGTGCAGCGTATCCAGCGATGCAGCAAAGGCTCTGGCATAAGACGGATCGGTTTCAAGGATATGATAGGCAAGCCGCCCCGCGCTCTTTCTGCCTATGCCGGGGAGCTTTGAAAACAGCCCTACAAGCGTGTCTAGGGCGTTCATAATGAGGGAAACCCCGGGGGCAGTCCCATTCCGCCTGCCAAAGCGCCCATTTCACTTTGCACCGCATCTTTTAACTTGTCGCGAGCCTGCGAGAATGCCGCCTTTATCAGGTCTTGCAGCATCTCAATGTCTTCCACCGCCTCCGGCGCTATGCGTACAGCCTGAACCTCGGCGCGTCCGTTAAGGTCTATCTCGACCATACCGCCGCCCGCAGATCCGGTTACGCTTACCGTGTCCAGTTTCGCATTGAAAGCGCCCATCTGTTCCTGAATTTTTTGGGCGTTTTTTAGTATATCAAATGGATTTATGTTCAATTTTCTCCTCCGCTGACTATTGCTCCTTTAAAAACCTGACGAACAAGTTCAACTTCCGGCGGGATCGCCTGTTTTTGTTTGTGTAATGCTGCACCACCCGATAAAGCCGCTTTTGCCGCGTCTATCGCCGTCCGCAATTCGTCGGGTGAAACCCAATTTTTTAAACCGCAGAGTTTCGCGGCGGCTGTCTCAAGCTCAAAGCGCGGGGAAACGGAATACCGGATCGAACGGTATAAATCCAGCAAAAGCCTGACCGCCTGTTCCAAACGGGCAAGATTTAAATTTTCAAGAACCGTTGCCGAAAAACGTGAGCTTGCGTAGCCTAAAACAGAATCCTTGTTTATGCCGCCCTTTAACAGCAGCAGGCTGCGGTAGTAGCCCGCCAAGTCTATGATGAATTGTTCTATCGACACGCCGTTTTGGATGATCTCGTCGAGCAGGGTGAATGCAGGTCCCGCCTCACCTATGGCGCAGGCTTCGGCAAAGGCGTTGAGATTTTCTATACCGACAAGACCGAGTTTTTCGCGGATAAGCTCTGTTCTGATGTGTCCGCCGGAAAATGAGGCTACCTGATCGAACAGGGTGTAGGCGTCGCGTAGGCTGCCGGTAGATTCGCGGGCTATCCAGAAAAGCGCCTCGTCTTCCGCCTCCAAGCTCATTTCTTTGCAGGTGTCTTTGAGAAGCCCCACTATGGTTTCTATGGGGATTAGTTTGAACGAAAATTGTTGACAGCGGCTTTTTATCGTTGCCGGAACTTTATGCTGTTCTGTTGTGGCAAAAATAAAGACAACGTACGGCGGCGGTTCTTCTATCGTTTTAAGCAGGGCGTTAAACGCGCTGCCCGAAAGCATGTGTACCTCATCTATGATATAAACTTTGTAGCGGGAGGATTGCGGCGGAAAGAGGACTTCGTCTTTTATCTGGCGCACATCGTTTACGCCGTTATTTGACGCGCCGTCGATCTCGATAACATCCGTGCTGGCGCCGCGGCTTATCTCCTTGCAGGCGGAACATTCGCCGCAGGGAACGGCGGTAGGTCCCTTTTCGCAGTTCAGACTGCGCGCCAGTATGCGGGCGGCGCTGGTTTTTCCGCAGCCGCGCGGGCCGCAAAAAAGATATGCATGAGCTATGCGCCCCGCCTCTACCGAGCTTTTTAATGTAGCGCTTACAAATTCTTGTCCCGCCAACTCGTCAAAGATTTTGGGTCTGCGCCGTGTAGCGGTTACTTCAAATGCCATGTCCTTAGTATAGCTGTTCTCCCGTAACAAAAGGAATAGGGATTTTGCTTCCGTTAGGCGTTATCAGAATTTCTCCTTTTTCGCTTATCCCGTTTAGTATTCCTTCAATTCGTGTATTTTCACCGGCGTTGCCTGAAAGGAATGTAACGGATTTATTTTTCATATATAAACATTCATTTATTGCTTTGCGCCATTCATTATTTTTGCACCCCAAAATTTCTTTTATGTTCGACAGTACTTTCGTAAGCAGGGACACCGCAGGCGGATTATTATTTTCGTTAATACCTAGAGAAATTTTTATCTTGACATCATCAATAAGTTTAGCTATTATTAATTTAGAAGCTCCAAATGGCGTTCCGGTATCCATTCCGGTCTGGACAAATGCGCCACGGAGCTTTTCTTTTATCTCCACTTCGTGTAGATAAAACCGTGTCCCATCTTTATCGCTGTTTATTATTACTTCTGCCGCATACTCCTTATCGCCTATGCCGATAGGTGCGATTATAACATAAGTGTCGTATCCTCTATTTTTCCAGTTAATTTTATGGTCTAGTACCATGCCTTTTTGAATTATATCAGGGACAGCCTTAAACGCGGCAGCTTTTTCTCTGCTTAATTTATGACCTATTGAGTCTTTTATTCCCCTTCGGGTAAGTTGAACATTACCCATTCCCTGCCGTCTAATCTTTCCTCCGATTGAGTTGAAATATCGTTCAACTTGCGTAACAAGATCGATCTCTGATTTTGGGAATTCATTACCGGTTAAAGTTGCTATAGGTTTTGAGTTAAGCAGCCATTCAGCTATTTGTTTAATTGCCGCCTCCTCAAACCAATTTTTTAAAGCCGATGACTGTACCGCGGCTTCTTTCAAGAGGTCTGGTAATTCGCAGACTATGCTCGTTGCGTTGGGCAGACCGGATAAATCTTGCTGCGCATAATTTATACCGATGCCTAGAAAGACCGTTTCGCCGCTGCATTCCGCGGCAATACCGGCGGTTTTTTTGCCGCCTATCATAATGTCATTAGGCCACTTTATAGCAAGGCTTTCGCTTAACGCAGGGAAAAGTTCCGCGACGGCATTGTAAACGGCAAGTCCTGTTTTTAGGGTAAGACATTCCGGAATACGATCAAATTCGGAAAACCGCAAAACAAGGGTAAAAAGCAGATTTTCGCCCGCCTGCGATACCCAGCGGCGTGTTTTAACGCGGCCGTGTCCCGCGCTCTGATAACCGGCTGCAATCACCGTGCCGTTAGGCGTAATTGACGGAGAAATAGAGCGGGCGACTTCCTGTGTGCTTGTACATTCCTTGTAAAAAAAAAACGGCGCCCCAAAAGGATTTACGGCAGAATCAAAAATCACGGCATCTCGACGGCTTTTTCTACAAAGGGCGCACGTAATTGATTGGCGGCGCGTCCGCTCCACTCACCGGCGTTTTGTTGTGAGCGGAGAAAGCTCCATAGTTCCCGGGCTGTTCTTGTTCTTCCGGTTGCGTATAACGCACAGGCAAAATAGTAAATTGTCTTAAAATAGTCTGTCTCTGCGATATAATTTTTAATATCAGAACGCCGTACGATTTGATTCATCAAGTTTTCAAGGTTTGTAAATCTAAAATCAAATTGTTCTTCGATACATTCGTCTATTATTGTTGTAGTTGTAATCATAAATGCAAACATAAGATGATCAAGCGCTTTGTTGTGCCGTCCCGACAAATAATAATAATGGCCGAGTATCCTGTGCGCCCGCTCGGTAACGGCATTTCTATAGCGGTACATGCTTAAAAATTTGTCTATACTCTCGTTCTCAAGAGTCCGCGCCATGGCGGTTTTTACAAAAGAGCCGTCGTCCTGCTGCCAAAGTTCGTCGTCTTCAAGAATTTCGTTTAACTGCGCTTCCATTCTGTTGTAATGCTGTCTTTCATTTTCAATTTCCGCAACCCTGTACTGTATCTCCACAAGAAAACCCGGCACTTCCAGATTTGCGCTGTGTTCTATCGCCATGCGGTATTGCTCAAGCGCAACTTCACTTTCACCTTCGATCCTAAAGACCTCTCCGATCCAGTATTCGGCTTCCGGAAAATATTTAAGCTGCCTGAATATTGAAAGTGCGGTAAGGGCGGAGTTTCGCAGGCTCTCTTTTTTTACGCGCCAATAAAGATCGTCTAACGATTTTTCGGCGGCAAACTGTCCGCGCTCCCTAACATAAGTTTCTATCCTGTCAAGTGAATCGTTCATACGGCGCACTTCGCCTAACGACAAAAGTAAAATCCAATCCTGCTCAAACTGTGTGAACATCGCATTTCTGTCATTGCGCGCGTCTTCAAAGGCAATTAACGCATTGCCGTAGTCGCCTTCACGAAAGTACTTTTTTCCCTTTTCAAACGACAGCCAATACGGGTCAAGCACGGTTTCGAGCGGCGATTGAATCTGAGCCTGTGCGTAAAAAGTCAGCAGTAAAAATATTGTAAGCGTTATTGTCCGTTTATATTTCATAACTTATCCAATTCTTCTTTAAAAGCCGTGTCGGCATCTTGGGCGTTAATGACGTTAATCGATCTTATCACTTCGCCCTTTCGGAAAATCTTAACATTTTCTCCCAAACCTGTAATACCTATATCGGCGTGCCGGGCTTCTTCGGGCCCGTTTACCGCGCATCCCATTACCGCTATGGTTATATTTTTTTTCATTTTATAAAAATACGGCTGCCACCTTTTCGTAAAACTGTGCGTATCGAAGGCGGCTCTTCCGCAACGCGGGCATGAAACAATTTTTACACCCCTGATACCGGCGCCGTCATTTTGCGTATAAAAATTCATTTTACTTTCGTTCACGGCAAGCAGTATTTCGCGGGCGGCTATTACCTCGTTTTCCATAGTATCGGAAAGCGAAACACGGATCGTGTCGCCTATTCCATCGCATAACAGACCGAACAACGCGGCGGTATTACGCACAACGCCAGCCACAAGCGGCCCCGCTTCGGTAACTCCGATATGGAGTGGAAGCGCGCTTACTGAACGGAACAAACGCGCCGCCCGAATTGTTTCGCCTACATCCGACGACTTAATCGAAACAACAACATCCTTAAAGCCGTACTCATCAAATATTTCCAATTCACGCATCGCGGCGCGGACAAGGGCGTCTACACGGCTTAACTCGCCGTTTTCGATTTCGCGGCGCAGGTCTACCGGAAGGCTGCCGCCGTTTACGCCTATGCGGATCGGAACGCCATTATCCTTCGCCTTGCACAGCACCTGTTCTACCTTGTCTTTGCCGCCAATATTGCCCGGATTTATTCTGATCTTTGCTATAGGGTATTCAAGGATTTTTAGGGCGATTTTATAATCAAAGTGAATATCGGCAACTAGCGGCATAGCGGTAGAAGCCGCCAAAGCGCCCAACACTTCCGCGCTGTCAATATCGGGTAACGCAAAGCGCAGCAGCCCGCAGCCCATTTCCGAAAGTTCCTCTATGCGGCGAAGATTTTTTTTCCCCGCCCCGCCTTCTAAATCTAAAAAAGTGAGCCTGTCCTTCCACATTGTTTGGATAACAACCGGCTTTCCGCCTCCTATTGCTGCCCCGCGAACATGACCAAACCCGCCGATCTTCATAGAGTTTGTTAAGACGCGATGCCTAGCCGCATAAGAACATCAAGCATGGAATTAACCGTGGAGACAAAACGGGCGGCGGCTTGGTAGCCGTGTTGATACTTAATCATGTTGGAAAGTTCCTCATCCATATTGACGCCGGAAACGGACTGCCGCATATCGCGCAGTTGTTTCATAATCAGATTTTGAGTTTCAAGGGCGCGCCCCGACTGCTCTCCCAACATACCGATCCGTCCCGCGCTGTCCGAAAAATAATCGTCAAAGGTACCAAGCCTACCAACCATTACATTTGTGTTTCGGATTGCGGCAATGGCGAGCGCTGCATCGCTGTTGCCCGGATTTGCCGCCCGTCCGTTTTCACCATAGCCTGAAGCCACAGAAGCGGTTTCGCGCAGCAGTATGGGGTTTACCTCGATCCAGCCTGCGGGGTGAGTTACCGGAGCGGCAGACCACTCCGCACCTGCGGTCAAGTTGTTTACCGCGTCGGGGACATTCCAATCGAAAGCGCCCCCCGCTCCGCCTGCGGCAAGGAGCCCGGCGTAACCTTCCAAAAATCTGCCGGAATCCTCAACATGACGAATCACAAAATCCGGCTGATCGCGGCTATCCGTAATCGTCCCTTTTAGCGAAAGCCTGCCGTCACGGTTAAGCCTTGCTACCACATCCGCACCCGAATTATTGATACGGGTTATCAGGTCGGCAACAGTGTCTTCTGAATAGTAGGGAACCTGAACGGTCGTATCCGCGCCGCCTGCCTGCGCTGCCGGGTTGTAAGCCGACAGGGTAATTGTCCCTTCAAGCCCAATCTGAGCGCGTTCCTCAAGGACATTTGTTCCGTTAATGCGAAAAATATAGCTTGAATCATAATCTCCATCTCCATTTCTATCGTAATTTCCTACGACATTTGTTACAAAATGATGCTCGGTAAAGAAATCTAGCCCTGTTCTGCCGTTTATACCGTAGCCCGGACGGTGCGCTTCGTTCACCAGATCGATAAAATTCATGGATAAATTGTCTAAAACCTGAATTTCACGCTCTATAGTGTCGTCGCGCAGTTCCAAGAGCGCCGATAAACTCCCCGATCCTCGGGTCGGCTCAAAAAAATCACCGGTATCAGACCAAGAAATACGTCCGTAACCCTCGGTATCTATCCCGCTTTCTATTGCAAACTGCCTGCCGATTTTTCCCTGTACCAGCACAATTCCGCCTGTGTGAACCATAAACTCATCGCTATCCCGCCTGTCAACGGTAATGTCGATTATCGACGCCAGCTTATCGACAAGCAGGTCACGGCGGTCAAAAAGGTCGTTCGGACTATCACCCTGCGCCATCACTTTTTGAATATCGTTGTTTAAACCGGAAATTTGACGCGAAAGCTCGTTTACCCTGTCCACAGTAAGGTAAATATCCTGATTTGCCATGTCTTGCAGGCTCTTTAAACCCTTAAATCTGTCGTGAATTCCGTCGATCAACGTTTTTCCACGCTCAACAAGAGCGGTACGCGGCGCAACATCCGACGGATGGCGTGATAATTCCTGCCACCCATCCCAAAAAGCGTCCATTTTTGCCCGTACCGAGTTATCGCCAACCTCCAAATAGAGGTGATCAAGCTGACGTATATAGGGATCGCGCGCCCCCCAGTAACCCTCGCCGCCTGATTGAGCGACAATGCGTGAATCAAGCAATTGATCGCGTATACGCTCGATCCGGCTTACCACTACACCCTGTCCAATCTGCCCCGGGGTTTCCTCGCGGTTTAGACCGGGTACATAGATCGGTTCGAATTCGGTAAACTCAACACGCTGACGGGAGTACCCTTCAGTCGATGCGTTGGAGAGATTGTGCCCTGTAATCTGCAGCGCCTGTTGATGTGCGCTTACCGCGCGTTTGCCTAATTCTAATGGCGAAAATGTTGAATTCATTTTTAACTCCTAACTTAGAGCTGTTTGTTTAAAACCAAACTCCGCATATCGGCGGTTTTAAGCGTCCCCTGTCTGCCGTAAAAATTGCCCTTGCGTTCCGGATAGATGGTTTCGATCACACCGGATATAAGGAGGCGCTGTTCATTTAGATAGTTACTTAAAGCGTCATTTGTAAACTGGATTTTTGCCGCCAGCATTTTTAATGAGCGGTAGAGGTCTGTAAGAACCCGTCTTTCGTCGTGAGGAAACCGCATAACAAAAGCATAAAAGCGGGTGCTGCCGCTCTGTCCCAAGAAGCTGCCGCCGCCTTTTTCAAACTTATTAAAAAGCTCGACACGGCGCTGTTCAAGCTCGTTTTCCTGCTCTGCAAGCCTGCCCATATCTTCGATGAGTGTACCGAAATTCACCCACTCTTTGTCCTTTACCGCGTTCTCCACCAGAGTTTGAGCTGCCGCAATCTTTGTAAGCAGCTCGATCTCCGCCTTTAGTACCTGAGAACATACCTCTGCTTCCCCAACCGCATTTGCAGCCGTAATTGTTTCCATACCTAACTCCTCTTACCCTGATTATCGGAATAATAAATTGCGGGTTTAGGAGTTTCGCGCTAGAGGCGGCTAAAAGTAAGATTGCCGTGTCTATGGCTTATGTTTTTTTAGAAAATCAACGATAATGACAGAAGGGGTAAAGAGTGAAAAATTTTGTGCTAAAAAACGGTATTGCTATTTCACCTGAAAAAGATGGGGTTTCAGACAGTGATTTAAATGTTTCCGGTTCAAAAATTACGGCTTCCGCTAAGGAAAAAGGCGCCGTTATTGATTTAGGGAAAAAATCATTCATTTATCCTGCTTTAATAAATACGCATGACCATTTACGCGGAAACTACCTCCCCCGCGTAGGCCCGCCGGAGGGAACGTACTACCTTAACTGGCTTCCCTGGGATAACGACCTCAAGGCATCGGATTGCTATGCGGAAAGAACGAAGGCTCTGCCCATTGAAGATGGCTACCTTTTAAGCGCATATAAAACTCTTTTTTCGGGTGTCGTAACGGTAAACGATCATTTTCTCCACGCGATGAACTCTGCGATTCTTCCGACGCTGCCTATAAGGGCAATAACGAATTATGCAATAGCTCACGAATGTTCATCCTACGAATTAAAGTGGGGAGATACCATACCTAAAGAGCATAAATACGCCGTCAAAAACGAAGCGCCTTTTATCACTCATCTTGCGGAAGGTTTTGATGAGGAAGCGATGAATGGGATACCTTACCTTGAAAGTTTCGGTGCACTTGATAATCACTGCCTCTTTGTTCACTGTATAGGGGTGAGCGATGTAGACATAGAGAAGATCGCAAAGGCGGGAGCAAGTCTTTCGTGGTGCGGTGCATCAAATATCTTTATGTTTAATGTTACCTGCAAAATACGGAAATTCATTAAAGCCGGAGTAAACTGCACGATAGGGACAGACAGCTCTCACACAGGTTCGATAAACTTGTTAGACGAAATAAAATACGACCGTTCTCTTTACCAGAAAATGTACGGCGAGGATCTTCCGGCAAAAGAGATATTTAAAATGATAACAATAAATTCCGCAAAGGCTTTTTGGATGCAGGATACTACAGGAACGCTTGAAGCCGGTAAAATGGCGGATATTTTGATAACAAAGGGAATGAACTCCGACCCCTACGAAAATCTTATAAATGCCTCGATGGATGATATTGAGCTTTTAACGATGGCGGGCAAACCTATTTACGGCGAGGAACGTTTTCTTGAACTGTTAGATGGTGTTTTACCGGACGATTATACAATGATAAAAGTACATGGAAGAAGCATGTTTGTAAAAGGTGATCCGTTATCTCTTTACAAAAGAATAAGGGAAAAACTGGGATTTAAAAAGATGTTGGATTTTCTGCCATTTGATCCTGAGAAACAGTAGACAAAAAGGTTAAATAATGCCTAAAGCAGTTCAGTACAAAAGAGGTTCATATATTTACTTTGCCGGGGATAACGCGAACAACGTGTTCGTGTTACAGCAGGGCAGTGTTACGATTATAACCACTGATCCGCAGATGAATGTACCAATAAAAGAGTTGGTTATGCCCGGGGAATTCTTCGGGGTAAAGCAGGCGTTAGGAAATTACAAACGTGATGAAAGTGCCATGGCAGTACAGGACAGCACAATTTTAACCTTTGAAACACCGGAGTTTGAAGCTTTTTTATCCGGCAACACCGGCATAGCTTTCAAAATGCTAAAAGTTTTTTCAAATCAACTGCGTACTGCAAACAGTCAATTAAACAGCATGCTAAACGAAAAAAAAGAAGATGTTGATGCCGGATTGTTCAATGTAGGATGTTATTTTTTTAATCAAAGACTGACGGATAAGGCAAAATATGTTTTTGAAAGGTATGTCGAGGAATATCCTCAGGGAAAAAACATCGACCTTGCAAAAAAATATTTAGCGAAATTATAAAAACAGGGAAGTAAAAATGTCAGAAAATAATATGTCTGCAGAATTGGAAGGCTATGCAAACGGTCAAATAATATTCTCTGAATTTGAAAAGGGCAATAGATTCTATTTAATAAAATCCGGCAAAGTTGAATTGATAAAAATTGACGGCAAGGTTAGAAAAACGCTTGATATTCTAGGTCCGTCGGAAATGTTTGGCGAGATGGCGCTGCTGGAAGACTCCCCGCGCTTCGCTTCGGCAATAGCGGTAGGCGATGTTCAATTAATGGTTTTTAACAGTGCAAATTTTAAACACCTTATGCTAAATAATCCGCCTATTACTATACGTTTGTTAAAAATGTTTGCAAAAAGAATATACGAAGCAAAGAGACGTATATCTATTTTAACTATAAAAAATTTTAATGCACGTATTTGCGGGGTTATTTTAATGCTGCTTGACGATGTTCCTGTCGATCCCAAAGATCAGCAGATAACAACTTTTGCGCTTGAAGTAACGACAGAGGAGATTGCACGGTGGGCGGCGCTCGATCTAATCACAGCACAAAATGCCATAAACGATTTGGTTAATCAAGGCATTATAGATATATCAAAAGAAAAAAAGTTAACGATAAAAAATATTCATTCTCTTAACCGTGTTGTTAATTTATACAATACAAAAAAACCTGCGGGGTCTTAAAAGATGCAAGAGAAAATAAAATTCGATGAATGTTATCAGTGTTTTTATTATTTGTTATACAAGAGGGCAGAGAAGGAATTTAAACCGGCGCAGGGAGATAAAGGAAAATACCCTCCTGTAAATTTGTTTAGCTATGAAAACGGTTTAAAACGTTTTGGAGATGAAGGAGTTTTTCTTTCCATCGTAAAATCATACGTTGACAGCACTCCCGCACTATTAACACAAACAAAATTTGTAAACAGCAAAACATTAAAAGATTATGCCGTCATCGTTCACGGTATAAAAAGCTCAAGCCGTGCTATCGGCGCGGAAATAATCGGACAAAAGGCAGAGGAACTTGAACACGCGGCAAAGGCGGGGCGCTTAGGTTATGCAATGACCGGTAATATTATTTTTCAGGAACTGGCAGAAATGCTTATACAAGAATTACAAACACTGCTCAACGAAAAATCAGAATTATTAAAACCCTTACAAAAAGCGGAACCCGACCGCGTTCTATTAATCGAAATTCTTGATGCTGCCGAACACTATGATATGAGTAGAATTGATGCGGCAATGGAGGAGCTTGAAAGATATATCTACGATTCAAAGAATGATCTTATAGAAGCGCTGCGCGAAAAAATAAATATGTCCGATCTTGAAAATGTAAAAAAACTTTTGGAGAATGTTAATGATGAATAAAGACAATTCTGCTGCGATCAATGTTCCTGCAGCACATGATTCACTTGAAAAAATTGTGAGCTTGTTGAACGATATTTTTGAAGATGAAGATTGTCCCGATGAAGAACGTTTCAAGATAGAGCTGGCTGTAGAAGAAATATTTGTAAATATAGCGGACTATGCCTACGAAAATATTAAGGGAAATGTGGATGTTACAATTCAAATAAAAACAGAAAATGACATAAAAACAATAGAAATTACTTTTATAGACGGCGGGAAGCCGTTTGATCCGCTTTTACACGAAGATCCCAATATTAGTCTGCCGCCTGAAAAAAGGGAGATAGGAGGGCTGGGAATAATGCTTATGAAAAAAAATATGGATAGCGTATCATATAGTTTTGTAAATAACAGCAATAAGACAACATTGTCAAAGTCATGGAGCGGCAAACAATGATCATAAGAGAGGAAAAACACAGAAATGTAATGACATATTATCTTGAAGGCAGAATGGATACTAATGCTGCGGCGGTGTTAGAAGAAAAAATCAGCGTTATACCGCGTTTTATTACAGAACTAATAATTGATTTTGAAAAACTCAACTACATATCAAGTATGGGACTTCGAGTTGTACTAAAGCTTTATAAAAAAATGGCGGCGATTGATGGTAAACTCACTTGTAAGAATTTTAATGGAGAGGTGCGCAGCGCATTTGAAATAAGCGGATTTATAAATACAGTTATTCGTGATGAAAGCGCGGCAATAATAAGAAAAGCAATATCCAGCGATACCATTTCTTATTCGTTGATAGGCAATCTGGATGAATTAAAAGCGCAGGAACTGAAAGGCGAATGTAAAAAAATCAGGGAGGAAGGCATAAAAGATATATCTATGGATTGTTCACAGGTAACGGCTATATCCAATGAAGCGGGAGCGGCGTTAATCGAAATTAGAAAACAAGTGGAATCTAAAGGCGGCGCTTTATTTGTAAACAACTTAAATGAGCAGCTCGCAAAAAAACACAGCTACCTTGAATATAAAAACAAATTAACATCCGCTTATGAAGACGCGGAAAAGCTTGCTGTTTTAAGAAGTGTGCATAATTCAAGAGATGAGATACGGAAAAACACTTAACGTTTGAACTATACAGACTATATAGATTGAAAATATAAAAAGGCGGTGATATGTCTATAAATTTTTATTCACTTGGAGCGGCAGGAGAAGTTACCGGATCCAAACACGTAGTAGAGATTGACGGCAAGCGTTATCTTATTGACTGCGGCGCTTTTCAAGGCTCGCGGGCAGAGAGTGATCGTAAAAACCGTGTACTGGGTTTTGATCCGGACAAAATAGAAGCCGTGATTTTGACGCACGGTCATCTGGATCACTGCGGGCTTTTGCCGATGCTGCCTAAGCGCGGCTACAACGGAAACATCTATTCTACTCCGGCATCAAGGGATATTGCCAATTTGATTATGATGGACAGCGCGAATATTCAGGCGCACGATGCCGAATACCTGCGCTCTCTTGCAAAAAAAAGGGGCGAAAAATTTACTTGGGAACCGCTTTTTAACGAGAATGACGCGATACAAGCTGCAAGTCAGTTTGTCTGTGTTTCGTATAACAGACCGTTTTTTATAGGCGATGGAATTAAGCTGGAATTTTTTGATGCCGGTCATATTTTGGGTTCGGCGTTTGCTTACATTACGGTAAACAAAAACGGTAAAGAAACAAGAATTCTATGTTCCGGTGATCTTGGAAGAAAAAACAAACCTATAATCCGCGATCCTTCGATTCCGCCAGCCCCTGATTATATCGTGCTGGAGAGTACCTACGGCGACAGGCTTCATGGTTCAACGGATGAAGCGATGAAAAAGTTAGAAGAAATTGCCGCTGCCGCAGTTGAAAAAAACGGTAAAATTATTATTCCGTCATTCGCCATTGAACGTACGCAGGAGCTTGTATATTATTTTCATCTGCTTGTTGACGATGGCATTATTCCAGAAATTCCTATCTATGTTGATTCGCCTATGGCAACTAACGCTACAACGATCTTTCAAGTACACCCGGAATGTTACAGTACGGAAGTTCACAATGCGTTCATAAAACACCACAAAAATCCTTTTGGTTTTAACTCGCTGCATTTTACGAGCAGTGTTGATGAATCAAAGGCGTTAAACAAAATGAGCGGGCCTTTGATTATTATTTCAGCCGATGGAATGTGCGAAGCGGGACGCATACAACATCATCTTATAAACAATATAGGCGATCCTAAAAATACGATCCTGATAGTAGGATACATGGCGGAGAACACGCTGGGTAAACGAATTCTTAACCGCGAGACTGAGGTAAAGATACACGGCGATTGGTATAAACGCCGTGCGGATGTTAAAAAGATCAACGCCTTTAGCGCTCATGCCGATTACAAAGAAGCGGTCGAGTGGCTGAATTCCATGGACACAAGCCGTTTAAAACAGATTCTTTTGGTACATGGCGAACCTGCGGCGCAAAGCGCGTTTAAAAAATACCTCGCCGAACACGGTTACCCGAATGTTGCCCTTGTCCGTTATGGCGAAAACTATGAGTTTGATTAACGGCAACTATAAAACCGGCAAGGGTTGACATATATATTTATGTTTTCTCACCATTAATGCCGCTTGAAATTTTGTTGGGTTCTGTTACTGTATTTTCATGTTTCTGCGGGAGCTGTTCCGGGTCTATACAGTGTTCACTATTTATTTTTTCCGCTTCGGAATCTGCAGCAGTTAAGTCTTCGTCTATAGCGCCGAACATAACGCCCATGATCAAATTTTTTACTTCCTTGGGTATAATATCCGACTCAATATGAAGCATGGAAGTTCCCTTTTGTTTTTTTGTATCTATACTCCGCACTATGCCGCTTATACTCAAAGTTGTATTATCAAGATCAAATTGGACAATAACTCTTATTCCGGCTTCAAACTCGCCGGCTACCTTAACACAACAGCCTGAGTCCGAAACATCCTCTAAAAAACATTTAATGCCGGGGAATACGGCGGACAAAACAGAATCATCATCCAATTTGTCTTCAGTGGTGTAGAGGAGCGCAGTACGGTGTGTTTTTACACGTAACGATGTTCTACTCTGTGTGCGTGAAAGTTTGTTTGTGTGGGCAAGTGTTAAATACGGCGTTCCGCCGCTGAATACTTCTTCTAAAATATACGACTCAAAACAGTATCCCGCATCGTTTAAGCGCCAAAAATAAACTGTGGCGCGCTTCTTTTTCCATTTGAATTTTATGGGAAGTGCAGAGCTGTCCGGTCTTTCTATTGAAAAATCCTTTGCTCCGATTTTGATTATTTTTGATTTGAACATCCCAACATCACGAACAAATATCTGTATGATTTGAAATTCCGAAATATCGCGTGTTGAGTCTAATCCTCTTTTTTGATTGATTTTGTTTATTTCTATTTTTTTACGGAAGTTGAACAAATGTGAAAGGAATTCTTGATTTTCGGGCAGCATTTCGGTATTTTGTGTTTTTAAATCGTTTACCAGAATTTTTATGCACTCGTCCAGCTGCACCTGCGACCAAAACAGCGCCGCCGGATTTTGTTTGTTTGTCCGTTTTGCCAAATCCTTCAACAGCCGGATTTCTGTTTTGTTAAAACCGGCTTCTTGACCCTTACTCCAGAATCTAAGCCAATATGTACCGGAACCGGCGCTTTTTTTCGTCTTTTTTGAGAAACTCGCAAGAAACGCACAGACAACCGCCAATACAATAGTTAGTGAAACAAGATAAAAAATTGACAAAAATATCCCCTATTCACCTCAACTTTACGCTCCACCCTCTTTAGGTTTTATCCGCCAGTTGTTACATTAAGCTGTGCGGGATTTTTGTAAAAAGTTTTTTTCGTCACCTCTAACAGAACCATTGCTTATATACCTGCTTATTTTTTTCCCGGATTTAGGCGTATTACAGGAACGGATAAACAATACACCGCCTACAATAATATTTTCGGTAAAAAACGAACTATTCCAAATTATATTCTTAAATATACCAACTATTGCGCTTATATGGTATCTGGTAAAAAAACGCCTTTCGTCCGTGAAACCGGTAAGCGAAACGCCGTTATACCGTATCTCAAATAAAAAATCGTTTTTTAATATGATAGCGATGGGCGGCGTAGGTTTTGTATGTCTTTTTTTGATCGGAACAGCCGTGTCTTACATAGAAGGCAGCATAGCCGGCGCTTTTCCCGCACTCCCCGAAGTACCGGACGCCGGTGTCCCCAAAACAGCCTTTGCTATACCGGTAATGATTCTTTCGTGTTTTAGCACCGCTTACCTTGAGGAAAGTTTCTTCCGGTTTTTTCTGGCTCAACGGTTAAACGAGGTGCTGTCCAGCATCCTCAAAGCAATGCTAATCTCTACTGTTCTCTTTGCAGCGGCGCATTTATGGGAGGGCCCGTGGGGCGTGATTAACGCCCTTTTTGCTGGAATATTTTTGTCGTGTTTGTTTCAGTACAAAAAATCACTTCATTCGATAGCGTTAGCCCACGCTCTTTACAATATTTCGGTGTATATAATGTGAGGGGGCAGCGTATAAGCGTTGCGAAGCAACCTTAGGAGCGAGGGGGAGACTTCCCCCTTCCCTAAAAAAACATCAACTATTGCTTCCACTTG
>BNVA01000006.1 GCA_025997755.1 Spirochaetia bacterium
CCCAGCACATCGGTTGCCTTAATTTGAAAGTCCTCATATTTTAAGATTATAGGATTTTCGCCGTCCTTTTTTGCATTATCTTCATCGTAAGTTATATAGATGTCAGGGGTATTGGGGTCATCGTCATTATCCCATGGCACACTATCTGTCCCTGCAAGGTTATCAGGTTCGTAAGCGAATCTTGTGGGAATTGCCAGACGCTTTTCAAAAACACCGGAGCCGTCCGCCTTTTGAAACGTGATTTCTTTAAAAGGACGGGCGGGAGCATCCGCCCACTTTGCTACCGCTATAACATTAGCTGTTATAGCATCGTTAAGGGTTAGTTCATAAGCGCCGTAAGAATCCGGGTATGCGGGATATATTTCCCACCCTATGAATGTGTGATAATCCCACTCGGGCTGTCTACCGACGTATTTGTGCTCTACACCGTCTTCGTCAATTGCGGAAGAGCCGGGGAAGTAGGGCAGGGTTGCCGTAGGCGCTACTGGCTCAACCGCGTCTTCTTCGGGCAGGAAGTTTTCAGCGTCCGGATCGCCGCTATCCCGGAGTGCGGTATAATTCTCCCATGCCGCTAAGAGCAGCTTATACTTTCTTACAGCTTCGTCGTACTCTAATTTTTCAGCCGCGTTGTAAACGGCTTTTATTGTTGCAGGTGTTACACCCAAGTTAATACGGTAATTTGTATATGGATCGTCCTCCATTGCGGGTGCGCCGCCGGGGTAAAATACATCTTCCCAGCCGTTTTTGAATGTAATTATATAATCTGATGGTTTGGTGTCTATCGGTTTGAAATCGGTAGCGTTTTCCTCATAATTTGGCGCGTCGGCTCTACAGGTTACGAACACCAGTGATAGACCTGTGAACAGGGCTATTCCGGCTATAACGGCGGCTAAAGTGCCAGTTATACGCTGCTTTTTGCTAATTTTGGAGAGGGCGCTATAACCCCCCCCCCCCCGCATTTTTTAATACTCATAAATTGCTCCTTTAAAATAAAAAATATTGTTATGAAAATATACAACATTACCGGATAAAAGGGAAGAGAAATTTTTTAAGCTTCAATTTGTAGGTATTCTAAATTTCTCTCTTTTCTTTTTTTCCTTTTCACTCTAAACTATAACTATGAACTTGACAGATACAGATCTTGCATACAATATAGGCGAATTGTCGGAAATACTGGCGAAAACAACGGATCAAAAGCTGATAGACGGCTTTTTTACAGATATGTTTACCAGTGCGGAGAGGAAGGATATAGCGGCGCGCTGGGCGCTGTTAAAGGCTTTGAAAGAAAAAGTACCGCAGCGTAAAATAGCCCAAAAACTCGGGATTTCCCTTTGTAAAATAACGAGGGGATCCAAGGAGCTGCATAAACCGAATTCAACCCTTGCAAAAATGCTGCCTACAACCCCTTAACACATTTAAGCGGTTGTTATACAATAAGAATAGCAGGTAAATAAGCCCCGCTAAAGACAGTAGAATATAGGGTTTTAAAATGTTCAAAATTATGCACGGCAAATATAAATTTTTAGCATGTTTTCTGTTGGCTGTAACAATTTTTACCGGCTGCGCCAGCAAGAAAATAAATAACTCAGACCCGTTAATTTATCAGGTCTTGCCAAACGCTGTCCCGCCGTACTCTACTATTGTTTCATTGGAAACAATAAGCAACAGGACTTGGCAGTTAAGTGAAATAATTATAGGTGAAGGTCAGACCACCCTTAACAGAGCCAAAATGTCCGATGCCGGCAAAGGCGGTTATTTTGTTTTGCAGTTCACGCCGGAAGGTATAAACGGCAGAGCCGCGCCCAACACATATTTTGCGCCCTATGCCGCACACGAAGGAAAGAGCATTTCGCTGCGTCCGATTACAGGAACTTTACATGCCACCGAGATAAATATAGGCGGACTTATGGAATCCGAATACTACTGGTACCTTCAAAGAATTAACCGGTGGGAATTAAGCGGTAATGTTTTGGAACTTTTTTTGACACCTGTTGCCGGACAGAATATTGTCATGCGTTATACGATGCCATAGGTTTTTATGTCTGTTGAAAACGCAAGAGAATATCTTAACAAATGGAATCGCGGAAAAGACATTATTGAAATGCCTACATCCACGGCGACTGTAGCGGATGCCGCTTCCTCGTTAGGCGTTATTCCGGCTAGAATCGCAAAAAGCATCTCGTTGAAAAACGGATCGTCTGTAATGATTGTAGTTGCGGCAGGTGATGTTAAAATTGACAATAAGAAATTTAAGGCGCAGTTTGGCTTTAAACCCTGTATGTTAAGTCCCGATGCCGCTTTTGCCGCTACAGGGTATAAAGTTGGCGGTGTATGCCCTTTCGGTATACCGGAAAATGTCGATGTTTATCTCGATATTTCTATGAAACGTTTTGAAACAGTATTTCCCGCCTGCGGCAACGGGAATTCGTGCATAGAGCTTAACCTTGATGAGTTAAACGATTATTCACGGAATAAAGAATGGATAGATGTTTGTAAATCAATACAGGAGGAAACATGTTAGTTCAAAAAAATCAGTTTTTAATTGAAACAAAAGAAAAAATGCGCGGCGGGGAAGGCGTTGTTACCATTAAACATCTTGCGCCTAACGAGACACTCCGCTCTAATTCAAGAATGATGGCAGAAATTACAATTCCGCCGGGCGCTTCAATAGGTTATCATCAACATGAAAAAGAAACCGAGTACTTTTTGTTTGTTTCCGGCAGCGGAACGTTAAACGACAACGGCAAGGATGTTCCTGTAAAATCAGGGGATGTTGCGATAACCGGAAACGGATCGTCGCACAGTCTTACCAATACCGGTAAAAGAGACCTTGTAGTTCACGCGATTATTTTGATGTAAAAGGATTTTTGTTCCATGGCAGAAGGCGAACCGATATTAAGCGGAAAGACAATTCCCGTAGCGATAGAAGATGAAGTAAAAACAGATTACCTAAACTACGCAATGTCCGTAATTGTATCGCGGGCTTTGCCGGATGTACGCGACGGGCTTAAACCGGTTCACAGGCGGCTTCTCTACGCTATGGACGTGCTGGGGCTTCATGCGCCGCAGACCACAAAAAAATGCGCCCGTATCGTCGGCGATACGATGGGTAAATATCACCCGCACGGCGACTTGGCGTTATACGACGCATTGGTACGTATGGCGCAGAATTTTTCGCTGCGTTATCCGGTTGTTCACGGGCAGGGGAACTTCGGCAGCGTTGACGATGATCCGCCCGCCGCCATGCGTTATACGGAGGCAAAACTCTCGCGCATAGGCGATGAGATGCTCCTCGATCTAAAAAAAGATACTGTCAATTTTGTTCCGAACTTTGATGAGTCCGAACTTGAGCCTATGGTGCTGCCTGCGGCTGTTCCCAATCTTCTTATCAACGGTTCAAGCGGCATAGCGGTAGGCATGGCGACTAACATGGCGCCTCATAATCTTGTTGAGATTTGTTCTGCGGTCTGTGCTTACATTGATAATACTGAAATCACTATTGATGAACTTTCAAAAATTGTAACGGGTCCCGACTTTCCTACAGGCGGAATTATTTTTGGACGCAGGGGCATAAAGGAATCGTATAAAACAGGACGCGGTAAACTCCTTATACGCGGACGTTTCAACATTGAAACTACAAAGAACGGAAAAGATCAGATTATTTTTACAGAAATACCTTACAAGGTTTCTAAAAAAGAACTGCTCATAAGAATCGGACAGCTTATCCGTGATAAAGAAATAGACGGTATATCAAGTTTTAACGATGAATCCGACCGCGAAGGTATGCGTATTGTTATTGAATTAAAAAAAGACGCGATTGTTAAAGTTGTATTAAATCAGCTTTTTGCGCAGACTGCATTGCAGACAACCTTTGGCATAATCAATCTTGCGCTGGTAAACGGCAAGCCGCAGTGCCTTAATTTAAAAGAATTAGTTCATTACTTTGTAGAACACCGTGTTGAAGTTATTACAAGGCGTACGCAATTTGATCTAAAAAAAGCGGAAGCCCGCGAAAATATTTTAAACGGACTTATAATTACTCTTGCAAATATTGATGAGGTTGTAGCGCTTATAAAAGCATCGGTTGATATTGACAGTGCGAAAAATAATTTAAAAGATAGATTTTTGTATCCTGCCGCGAACGAAGAAAGCGCAAAGAGAATGCAGCCCCGCACAAAAGAAGAAATTGATGAGCGGGTAGAGGCTCAAGCTCAGGCTATTGTCGATATGCGTTTAGGGCGGCTTACCCATCTTGAAGTTGAAAAATTAGAAAAAGAACTTGAAGAAATAAAAACACAAATACAATATTTAAAATCATTATTGGAAGATGATACTAAATTACGCGGTGTAATCAAAACAGAGACAAATAGTATAAGCGAACGGTACGGCGACAAAAGGCGTACGGAAATAGTAGACGGCGAGATCGAAAATATTGATATTGAGGACTTAATAAAAAAAGAGGAGATGATGATACTCATCTCTAATTTGGGTTATATAAAACGTGTGCCTGTAACAGCTTACAAAAATCAAGGACGCGGCGGCAAGGGAATGATCAGCGCAAAATTAGCCGAAGATGATTTTGTAAAACAAATATTTGTTGCATCCACACATGAACACATTATGTTTATCACCAGCGAAGGCAAGGCATATTGGATGAAAGTACACGAGCTGCCGGAAGGTTCGCGTATATCCAAGGGGTCTCATATCAAGAGCCTATTAACAGTTTCGCCTAACGAAGAGATTACCGCTATTGTATCGTTCAAAGAATTCTCGGACGAAAATTATTTGTTTATGGGCACCGCCCGCGCCGTTGTAAAAAAAGTAAAAACCAGCGATTTCTCAAACGCAAAAACACGCGGCGTTATTGCAATAAAACTGGACGATGGCGACAAATTGGTAAGCGCACTTTTGACCGGCGGTAACGACGAGATTGTTTTGATTTCACGCAAGGCTCAGGCGCTGCGTACCAACGAGGAGCGGGTTAGGGCAATGGGACGCCAGACGCACGGCGTAATAGGAATGCGTTTAGATAGTGATGATGAACTTGCAGGAGTACTCCGCGTGAACAACAACGAAACAATGTTGTTATTGTCGGAATACGGTTATGGTAAACGGGTTGCGTTTGACGAATTCTCGCTGCATGGACGCGGCACCGGCGGACAAAAGATATACACAGTAAGCGAAAAAACAGGAGATATTGTTGGCTGCGTGGCTGTTCTTGAAGATGAAGAAATAATGTGTATTACAAGTCAGGGAAAATCTATCAAGGTAACAGTTGACAGTATCCGCGTTATGGGACGCTCCGCTCAGGGTGTCCGAATCGTTAACATAGAAAAACCGGATTTCGTCGTAGGCGTAGACAGAATTGTAAGAGATGAATTACAGCAAATAGAAATAAAAGATGAAAGCAAAAAATCTAAAGAAGAAAACAAAGAAGAAAACGAGGAAGAAACGCTTGGACAAAATCCAAACGATGATGGGCCGTCTGCAAACGGTGAATTATTTTAACACTTGATGAATGAGATTTATGAAAAAATAAAAGACGAAATTCAAAATCGCCAAACTTATTTTGTTTTTCCAACTCAAAATGATGCAAGGCAATGGGCGCGTAAATGCTGCATATTATGTAAAACTGTTCCGCTTAACAGGTTTATAGCGTTTGATAAATTTAAAGAGCAAATAGTAAGCGATCCTAACCATAAAAAAAAGAATGTAACGCAGGAACTAAGGCTTTATTACACGTACGATTTTATACGCCGTAATGCGGAAGCGGTAAAAGCCATTGAAGAAAATAAAAAACCGGAAAACGGGCTGCCGCTTCGATCTATTATTCCTCACAGGTATGCGGCACAGGGAACGATCTTTGCATCCTCTATAGCGGCGTTTCTTCCTTCCCTAAATTATTGGGAAAGCAAAATGAGATTTTCCAGCATAGAATTTGATGATGAAGACAATGATTATTCCGTGATAAAAAATGATTACAACAATTTTTTAAACAAGAACAATTATTTTGAAAGCTCATGGGAAAAAATAAATATTGCCGGAACAGAAAAGAAATATATCATATTCTGCCCTGAGTTAATCGAAGAGTGGACGCTGTACAAACATAATCTTACAGGTTTTGAATCAATAATTGAAACTGTAAGCCTAAAGGCAAAACAAAAAACGCCTGCACTGTATTTATTTGATTCTTCCCGTGCCGAATTACGCGCCTTAATTTTAAGAATACGCGCCCTGCACGAAAAGAAAAATATAGACTTTGAAGATATGGCGCTTTCCGTAACCGGCATTGAAACTTACGAACCGTACATTCAACGGGAATTTAAACTTTATAACGTCCCCTTACACAGCCACTATGGAAAGCCTCTTGCCGATTACGAAATAGGCAGGTTTTTCTCTCTTATATCCGATTGTGTAAACAGCCGCTGGACATTTGATTCCGTAAAAGCGTTGTTATGCGATGCCTTTATCCCATGGAAGGACAGTGCGGCAAATCATGCTCTTGTAAATTTTGGAGTACAAAATAACTGTGTCTGCGGATACTTTAAAGAAAATAAATATATTGATGTATGGGAAAAATCGCTGCAAGATGAAAGATGCTATGAACTGCACCATTATTACACCGAATTAAAAAGAAAAGCTGCGGCTATAGTAAAATCTGCAGCATTTAAAGAGCTTGGCGTTCATTTTTTTGATTTTAGAAGAACGTTCTTTACAGTGGAAGTTGTTTCAAAAGAAACCGATGCAGTTCTATCACGATGTATTGATGAATTATATTCGCTAATCGAAATAGAAAAGAAATTCCCGAATTTAAAAATAGAATCGCCTTTTAGTTTTTTCCTTTCACTCTTAAAGAAAAAACAGTACGTTCCAATACGCCCCGAAATAGGCGTTAATCTATTCGATTATAAGATTGCCGCAGCTTCTCCGTTTAATTATCATTTTATTTTGAACGTAAACCAAAATAACGCATCCGTAATATATAGTCCGTTAAAATTTATAAACCCGGAAAAAAGATCACTTCTAAAGATAGACGATATTCCGGCTATGGCGGATTTTTTTAACTCATACTCGGCAAGCTCGCTTATGGAAGATGTTTATATAAGCGCGGCGTCGCATACATTTTCGCTCTGGTCTATACCCCATAGTTTTTTTACGGGCAGCACAATTAAAATTGACAAACTTGAGGAAGATTCATTTTCCCTTGAAAAATCATGGTGGGCAGATGGCGTTGTATTCCCGCAAACGTTGTTTCCTGTACAAAAAGACGGCTATCAAAATTGGAAGCGTATATTACAGTTAAAGAATAACAACAATAACTTGAAAGATAATACATTGTATAAAAAAGGAATAATGGACAGCGAAAATGGCAGCAGCCTAATTAAAGTTTCCGCCACCGATCTTAATAAATTTTTTACCTGCCCAAAAAGCTGGTTTTATGAAAGAATCTGTAAAATAGAAAAAACTTATATGGAAGCCCGCTTGGCGGATGATGCAGCATTGGGAAATGTATACCATAAAATTCTAAAGGATTTATTTGAGTATATAAAAAGCAAAGATAGTGTTTTTAAATCCGGTAATATCGAAGCATACAAAAGCTATGCAGCAGCTATCACCAAGGAATATTACACCGATAAAAAAAATATCAGCACAGCCTTGATAGAACCTTTCTTTGTTCCATTAACAAAAAAGATCATAAAAACAATAACTGAGTATTTAAAAGTGGAGTGTGCGGAATTTGATAACTATGCCGTGGATAATCTTGAATATCGAATAAGTTATGAACAATACGGCATGATTTTTATAGGTTTTATAGACAGGATTTCTATATCCCCGCTTGGCGAACCATTGATTGTTGATTATAAATCGGGAAAGACACCTTCAAAATCATCCTGCATTGTTGATGAAACCGGAAGTTTAAATGATTTTCAAATTGCAATGTATGTAAAATTATACGAATCGGCGAGCGGAAAAAAAATCAAATATGCATCGTTTATCGATCTTAGAAAAAAGAAACCCGTTTTTATTATTGCGGATGATAAATATAAAAAAGCCATTGGACGTGAAGATTTTGAAAAAACCCTTTGCGCTTTGGATAACAGCTCGTCAATTTACCGGAACAGCATAGTTTCCGCCGATATTTCCGATGTCGGCGTTACTTTTAAAACCTGCGGCGATTGTATATATAAATATATTTGTCGGCATACATATATGCTGAATAAGTATGAGAGAAAAAATGAAGAATAAAGATATTATAAGCGTACTTGATCCTAACAAGGAGCTTAACGATGAACAGCAGAAAGCAGTATGTGCGGAATTTAATACCGTAGTTACTGCGGGTGCAGGTTCCGGCAAAACAAAAGTTCTTGCAATGCGCTTTGCATATCTTGTAATGGAAAAGGGTTACAAGATTGATGAAATTCTTACAATGACATTTACAAATAAAGCCGTAAACGAAATGTACGACCGTATCTATAAAACATTGAATCAGCACAGAGACAATAAAAATGCCTGCACCGCTTTGGAAAATTTTAATAAGGCAAATATAAAAACATTTGATTCACTCTGCGGGCAAATTGCGCGTATTGCGGCAAACCGTTTTGGCATACAATCTGATTTTACAGTTGATAATCAGGGAGTTGATGATCTGGCGCTTAAAGCCGCTATTCCATTTGTTTTTAGGCATAGAGAAAATTCGGCGCTGCAATTTTTAATAACGGAAAATAAACTTATTCATATAGCAAAAGATATTTTCGCATCTCCTGTGTTAAACGATTTTTCTTCAATAGTAAAACCCATTAACTATGAGTACTTTATGAATAATAAAAAAAAGAGCCTTGAAATGGGATGGGAAGATACAACTAAAAGAATTTACAAAAACATAACAAAAATTCAATCTATGTTATCAAATGTAGAATTGTCAAAATCCTTTCAAAATATTGCAAACGCTTTTAGGAACAATGTTGATTTTTATGATTTTATACTTAGCTTTGATCAAAAAGAGAAAATAATAAAAATAATAAATGATCTGTCAAGTAAAACCTCGGAAAAAACTCCGGGTAACAGCAAAAATGAAGAACTTACAATAGTAAAAGAATTATATGCAGAAATAAAAAAAAACTTACTGCCGGTTTTAAATTCCATAGCGGATATTGCCTTGCAGTGGGAGACAATAAAAGAAATATTTCCGCTTATGGAAGAATTTCAAAAAGAGTTTAACGAACAAAAAAGATT
Organism: Spirochaetia bacterium; assembly: GCA_025997755.1. The sequence goes on from BNVA01000006.1 coordinate 9,235, forward strand.
AGCAGGTATACTTACGTTTAACGATGTAAGCTCGCTGGCTTTGAAAGCGCTTACAAATTATTCCGATATACGAAAATTGTTTAAAAATCAATTTAAAGCCATAATGTGCGATGAATTTCAGGATAATAACCGCCTGCAGAAAGATTTGTTGTTTTTGCTTGCCGAAAACCTTGAACGCGATGGAGTATCCGTGCCTAAAGCCGATGAACTTATTAAAAATAAACTTTTCTTTGTAGGAGATGAAAAACAATCTATATACAGGTTTCGCGGAGCAGATGTTTCCGTATTCAGAAAACTTTCTAAAGAACTTGCCGACAGTGACGGCGGCAATGCACACATAAACCTTGTCCGCAACTACCGGTCTTCCCCATCGTTGATAAAAACATTTAATTATATTTTTGGGGGAATTGATCCTGACGATGAAAGTAACGCGAAGACTTCCGTATTTCTTAAAGAAGACGATCCTAATCAACCCGAATATGAAGCGGTATATCACAAACTTTCTCCGCCTGAAAATGAAATTGATGATAATGAAAATGCTTTTACATTTTGTCCGCTGACAGTTGATGATAATTACGACGAAAATGATATGTCAAAGTTTGATATAGAAGCGGCTTTTATCGCCAATAAAATATGTATGTTGGTTAAAGATGGAATTACCGTTAGGGAGAAAATTAACGGAACGCTGACACAACGTCCCTGTACTTTCAATGATTTTGCGGTTTTACAGAGGACTACAACACATCAGCATGAGCTTGAAAAGCATTTTAAAATATTCGGGGTGCCGTATAACGCGGAAAATCCCACGGGGCTTTTTTATGACGCGCCGGTAAATGACTTACTAAATATATTACGTTTAATTCAATATCCTTCCGATGCCGCATCTTATGCAGCTTTTTTAAAGTCGCCGTTTGTTCGTTTAAGTGATGAAGGGCTTCTTATTTGTTCCGTGTATTTTAATGAAACCAAAGAAAGCCGCGCCATACCTTTCCATGAAAACGTAAGTGAAGCGCTGCCGCCCGATCAAAAAGAAATATTTTTTAAAGCAAAAGAACTGTATGAAGCAATAAAAGAAGATGCGGCTTTTTTAAGGATAAGCGAACTGCTTTCAAAATTGTGGTATGATTACGGGTATCGTTATGAAACCTTATGGGATGCCCAAGCTCAGATATACTCCGAATTATTTGATTATATTTTTGAGATAGCAAGAACTTGCGATGAACGCGGAAACACCCTTTCCGAATTTTTAGATTATGTTGATAATCTTGCAGCTAATGAATTAAAACACGACGATTTAGATATTCCGTTGGAACGTAAAGACGGCGTTCATATTATGTCAATTCATAAAAGCAAAGGACTTGAGTTTCCTGTCGTTTTTATTTATGGCTGCGGAAACAGAGGGCATGTTACAAAAAACGATGAACTTGTATTTTTCAATGAAGATTTTGGTCCATGTATAAATCTGCCGTCATCTCCTGAATTGGATGATGAGGTAAAAAATTATTTTTTTGAAAAATTCCGTGAAGATGAAAAATTAAAAGATGCTGCGGAGCTAAAGCGTTTGTTTTATGTAGCGGCAACCCGTGCGGAAAGCCGGCTCTATTTGAGTGCGATTATGCCAAATAGAAATGAAAGCGTACCTAATATTCTGCAATTATTTCTGTCGGTTTATGAACAATGTGAAAAAAACAATTTAATTTGTGTAGAAGCTATTCCGGTTATGACACGGCAAATGGTGAATGAACTTGCAAAGAAAGCTGTAAACAATTTACAGTCAAAAAACCGTAATACCGGACAACTGGAAATGTCTAAACAGGCAGAAATTAATTATGACGGCTCGCTGGTAATCACAAATGAAAAATTTAAAACCTTTTACCTTACCGCCAGCAAATTGCAAATTGAAGACTTTGAAGAACAGGAAAATAAAAAAGACACAATAGACATTTTACTGGAAAAATCAGGCATAAGCCATGCGGAATTCGGAACGATAGTACATTCAATACTTGAATCCAAATTAAACAAGACAGAGCCGAATATTCCTATTACGATTATGTCAAAGATAGAGGATGCACAATTAAAACAAATTTTAGCTGTTGCAGGCGATCTTGCCTCAGGCTTTATGGAAACCACAACAGGAAAATTGTTTGAAAAATCCGCGCACCATGAATCGGAATATCCATTTTTAACATTACTAAAAGCAGACGAAAAAAACATTTATATTTCCGGACAAATAGACCTATTCTTTATTACCGGCGGAGTGCTTAACATTGTGGATTTTAAAACAGATAAAATTGAAAATCCCAGCCGCCATTATAATCAATTAAAAGTATACAAAAATGCGCTTAACGATATTTTCCCCGGACACAATATACAAACATGGCTTTTCTATGCAAGAACAGGAAACATCTACCAGATCGACAAAGCACTGGAAACGGTTGAAATTGAATCTGTCATTTTAAACGCGCTTATATTATAATTTAAAGGATAACACATGGCTGCCCTTTCATGGAACGAAATCAAAACCCGCGCCGCTTCTTTCGTGAACGAATGGAAAGAAAAAGCCCCTTTAGCGCGGGAAGAAGCAGATGCGCAAACCTTTGAAATTGATTTTTTCAACATTTTTGGGGTCTCCACCAAGCAAGTAGCAATTTTCGAGCATAAAGTGCCGTTAGACAATGGTGGTGGGACTGACCTTTTCGGCGGCATATTAGGAGGCGGCAAAAAAGGCTATATCGATCTCCTATGGCGGGGACATATTCTTATCGAGATGAAAAGTCCGGGGAAAGACTTAGCAAAAGCTTACGAGCAAGCCCGTGCCTATGCCAACGGATTACCCGCAAAAGACCTGCCCAAAGGAATTTTAATCTGCGATTTTATAAACTTTCATTATTATAATCTTGAAGAAGAAGCGGCGGCAGGCGGCAAGCTATACAAATTTACTATTACAGAATTGTTAAATTACATAGAACTATTCGGCAATCTTGCTGGGTACAAAGATGTTGTTTACAAAAAGTTTGACCCTGTGAATATCGAAGCCGCTGAACAGATGGGAAAGCTTCACGACCACTTAAAAGAAATAGGTTATACCGGGTACCAGTTAGAAGTCTACTTAGTACGGCTTTTGTTTTGTTTATTTGCCGATGATACAGGAATATTTGAACACGATCATTTTATAAAATATATCGTAGAGCGGACAAACCCTGACGGTAAAGACTTAGCCATGCATATTGATATGATTTTTAAAATTTTGAACAAGCCTAATGAATCGCGTCTAAAAACACTTGACGAACAATTAAATAAATTCCCATTCATAAATGGCAGTTTATTTGACGAACAATTAGACACGGCGGACTTTGATTCTGAGATGAGAGAAAAATTAATTGATTGCTGCCGGCTTGATTGGAGTAAAATATCACCCGCTATTTTTGGCGCTATGTTTCAAAGCGTAATGAACGATGAAGTGCGGCACGATATAGGCGCACATTACACCAGCGAAGATAACATATTAAAAGTTATACACCCTTTGTTTTTAGATGATCTTAAAGCAGAGTTTGAAAAAATAAAAACTCTAAAAAGTGATCCGCGAATAGCACGTTTAGAAGAATTTCACAACAAACTGGCAAATCTCAAATTTCTTGATCCCGCCTGCGGGTGTGGTAACTTCCTTGTTATAAGTTATCGTGAATTACGTTTACTTGAAATCGAAGTAATCAAAGAATTATTACAAGGTGAAAAACTTTTGGATGTTGATCATTATATCAAGGTAAATGTTAATCAATTCTATGGTATTGAGATTGTCGAATTTCCTTCAAAAGTTGCACAAACAGCAATGTGGCTTATGGATCATCAAATGAATATGATGGTGCGTGAAACATTTGGCGAATATTATATCCGTATTCCATTAACCACATCCGCATCCATACACAATAAAAATGCATTGCCATTAGATTGGGAAACCGTTGTCGCTAAAAATGAATTGTCATATATTCTTGGCAACCCGCCATTTTTGGGCAAAAAAGAACAATCACGGCACCAAAAATGTGATCTTGAACGTATATTTAAGGATACAAAAAAGAATGGGATTCTTGATTATGTAGCGTGCTGGTATAAAAAAGCGGCAGAATATATAAAAGATACAAAAATTGAAGTTGCCTTCGTATCTACAAATAGTATTTGTCAAGGCGAGCAAGTTTTAATATTGTGGGAAAGTTTGATAAACACTTATGGAATAGCAATCAATTTTGCTCACCAAACTTTTAAGTGGTGGAATGAAGCACGCGGAAAAGCTGCAGTTCATTGTGTTATAATTGGATTTAGCTGTTTTGAAAGACCCGAAAAAAAATTGTATTTTTACCCAGATGTAAAAGGTATTGCCGTCGAGAGTTCCGTTGATCAAATCAATGCTTATCTCGTTAATGCGCCTATGATTTTTGTTAAATCAAGAAAAAAAGCTATTTGTAAAGTTCCGGAACTTAATTATGGCAGTATGCCTATTGATAATGGTAATTTAATTTTGGAAAAAGGTATCGCATCATTAATAATTCGAGAAAACCCTGAAATGAAAAATGTAATCAGGCGTTATTACGGCGGCGATGAATTTATTAACGATAAAAAAAGATATTGTTTTTGGTTTAAAGATGCTGATCTTAATCTTATAAAAAAATCAAGAGTAACAAAAGCCCTCGTTGAAAGAACAAAAAAATTCAGAGAGGCGAGTTCTCGAAAAGAAACAATAAAACTCAGTGAGACACCTTATTTGTTTGGAGAAATCCGTCAACCTGATAAAGATTATTTATTTATTCCAAAAGTATCGTCCGAGAATAGAAAATATATACCTATTGGATTTCTAACGAAAATCAATATTGCAAATGGCAGTGCGCTTATTTCTCCGCAAGCAGGTTTATATGAATTTGGTATATTAACTTCAAGAATTCATAACGCTTGGATGAGGGCAGTTGGCGGACGATTAGAACTGAGATACCAATACTCTGCATCTCTTGTCTATAATAACTTCCCTTGGCCTACACCAACAGAAAAACAAAAAGAAGCCATAAAAACTGCGGCACAAGCGGTTTTGACGGCACGAAAACTTTACCCAAAAGATAACCTTGCAACGCTATACGATCCGATAAAGATGCCGCCGGAATTGACCAAAGCCCACAACAAACTCGACAAAGTTGTAGAAAAAGCCTACGGCAGAGAATTCGACGACGATGCCCAGCGCGTAGCCTACCTTTTTGAATTATATCAAATCAAATCCGGTGAATTATTCGTAGATACCAAAAAGCGCGGCAAGGGCAGAAAGATATGAACTTACTCAAAAAAAGTTGGTAACAATAGAAAATCGTACAGCTTAATAAAGATTATATCATCCGGGGAATCTTCCCAAATGGCTTCAGGATCGAAAAATATTAAATACCGCGCGGTATTCATTTCTTTTTTGTCCTGTCTTTCTGTGTAAAGATCATTTAAACGGGATAAGGTTTCAAGTTTTTTGTCTATTACGGAAATGTCGTCATCAGTTTTTATGGTCTGTATAAAAAGCGTTTGATCTTTATGTACTGCAAAAAAATCAATAGTATCAGTCTCAATTTTTCCGGTATGAACGTTAAACGATCTGCGTTGAAGCTCATTAACAAGAATATTTGCGTAGACGCCGTTTTCGTTATCCGCATTTATAGGCATTACCGCGTTAAGAAGTGCGTGATCTTCTATGAAGTATGCTATATTTGTACGCAGTTGTTTGCCTGTTAAAAAATTATAGCGGTAAATTCTTTTTAATATAAAAGCATCTTCCAGCGCCCTTACATAGCTGTAAACCAAACTTAAATTCTTTTTGTAGCGGTGTTTTTCTAAGTACCTTCTTGCTCGTTGAACTGAATTTTCCTTTCCTATATTTTCAAAAAAATATTTTATTATACGCTCAAGCAAATCAATATTCCGGATATTAAAGCGCCTGACCACATCACGAAAGAGTATTGAAGAATAAATATCATTTAAATGGACTTTTCTTAATTCGGCATTATCAACAACAGTTGCGGGAAAACCACCCGCGCAGATATAGTTTGTAAACTGGCTTTCTGCAGCATTCCTTATCGCTATTGCGCGGTTTAAAAGCCCGCAGCCTTTCTTCCAAGCGACACTAAAGTTATTTTTGTATTCCGTAAAAGAAAGAGTTTTTAAATTTATCTCTACGAATTTTTTTTCCGCCCGCATCCGTGCTTTTTTTGATAAAACTGCCGCGCTGGAAGACGCAATGTATATATCAAGTTTTCGGCGTAAAAACAGAGAGTTTATTGCCCGTTCCCAGCCTGATATAGTTTGTATTTCGTCAACAAATAAATAGGATTTGCCGGACGGCTTCATTTTTTCGCATACAAATTTTTCAATATCTTTAGCGGTTCGTATGCCCGAAAAAACAGAATTTTCCAGATTAAGCCGGATTATATGATCTTCGTCAATTCCGGCGGCTTTTAACTCGTCGATAAACTCCGCTAATAAATAAGACTTTCCGCAATGCCGTATGCCGGTAAGAACTTTTACAAGCTGTTCATCCTTGTGGCTTTTAATCATGTTTAGGTATGGCTGCCTACTGATCATACTAGGACAGATTATCATATAAGTAGGATTTAAACAATATGGTAGAAAATTTCCCTATAAAAGTATATAAAAAAGCATGACCCTGATTCGGCGGCGTTTTTTTCTCTTTGCGGTTTTGATTTTGATTTTAAGCCCGTCGGTTTTTGGTATTGAGGATTTTTATTGGGAAAACCCTGAGCCTTTTTCTTCCGGGGCAGGCTCCTTCCCGCAGACTGCCGCTGGTGGAGATATAGCCGCCTGTGCATGGCAGGAAGCTATTCCTTCAAGCAGCACGGCAGGGCAAATATACATCTCCATAGCCATAAATGATTCTCAAAATGAAAATGGCTGGACTGCAAAGGAGCGTATCGCGGGTCCCTATCCATACTCTATGCGTGAGCCGTCGATTTTTACGCTTAGCATAGATAGGCTAGGCAGAATTTTTATTTGTATAGCGGTTACGCCTTCGCAGACGGATATTCTGCTCTCTGAGGATCGAGGTAAAACATTCAGCCGCTATACCTTGAATCAAACTCAAGGGGGTCAGAATTCACTCACCAACGGACAGGCAACTACAGATACCACCGCTCTTGTCCCCAGAATATTTCATACTGCGGACGGATCATCGGTGCTGTTCGTAGTGCGGACAGTCGGACAGAATATGACCTTGTACTACGCTCATAGTTTGGATGGGCGTAACTGGTCGGGCTTTCAGCAATTTGTAAACAGTGCAGGATTATCGCTCAATTTTTTGCCTACTCATGCAAGTTTAAACGGTGTTGATTATGTGGTTTTCCAGTCCTTTATACCCGGAACGATCAACAGACCAAGTTTTCAACTCTATATGAAGCAGAGCTATGACGGCGGCAGAACTTGGAGCAGTGAAAAAAGATTAAGTATATGGCAGGATACAATTTCCGACTCAACTGCCAATGCGGATGCGTTTAACAATGAGCGTCCGCATCTTTCTCTATACGGCAACGGCTTGTTTATGGTCTGGGAACGGCGTTACGGAGCGGGTGTGCAGGCTATTTACGGAGCTCAGTTGAACACTAACGGTGAGGCGATAAGAAAAATCGAAAGGATAAGCGCCGCAAATGCGAATTGCCAAGACCCCAAGGCTTTTTCATACAGGGGCGAGAATATGGTCGTCTGGTTCGACAACAGGCGCGGCGGTAAGGACGGCGCTTACATTGCTCAGTTTGACGGGACAACTTGGCAAAATATAGAATTGTCCAGGTATTCAGACACGGCGATTTTTACACGCGCCGCTATCGCGGAAGGGCATATATATATTTTTTGGCAGGAAGCCGTGGACGGTAAAAACAGAATTTTTACCCTTTTGCCGGATACAACCGGTACCGTGCCTAGACTTGTGGCGGAAAATTTTACGGATGGAAAGCGCACCAGCAATGTACGTGCGGAAATTGCTTGGAATGTGCCCTACGATTCATCCGGTATAGTGGGTTTTTCATGGAGTTGGAGCCGCGATCCTAATGCGGAGCCTGTAGATATTGTGGCCGCGGGAGTTAGAACGACATCGGCACGGGAATTTGCCGATGAGGATGGGGCGTGGTACTTCAGCCTTAAATCTATTGATAATGCGGGGAACTGGTCGGACACTGCCCGTCTTACTTTTATACGCGATATTACAGCGCCTAAACCTGTAAAAATCTTTCCGCCGGAAAATGACGATGGGGGCTTTGTTCTTTCAAACAGTTTTTCCGTCGGTTGGGAGCCGCCTAATGATGCAGATGTTGCGGGTTACTCGTGGAACTTGGACTATCTTGGAGCGTTAAACGCAACGCAGGATGCTGTTGAGCGTACCGTGTCGCTTTTGGACAACCGCAGCAACGCTATGCGCATAATGGGAAGCCAGCCAAAAGTTTCGTATAACAACGAAGATAACGGCATTTGGCGTTTTTCCGTTTCGCCCATTGACGATGTGGGAAATGTAGGCGAAGCGGCTTCTTTTATTCTGCGGTTAAATAAATATGTACCACATACATTTATAACATTATTGAACGGCAAACAGGACATTCAAGGCAACCTCGATCTTGAAATAATAGGACGCGGCTTTTCCGAGAACGGCTTGGTTCAGCGTATTTTTTTCCGCCGTGACGGTGAAATTGAAAACATACGTATCCTTACACTTTCGGAAAATCAATTTGTTGTGCGCAGCGACAGAAATATTATGATAAGAGATGTTGAAAATCTTCCCGAAGGTAAATACTATATTACCGTAGAGCATCCGCTGCGCGGGCGTGCTGCCGGAAGTACCGCAATCAGCGTACTGCGTTCATTAACCGTAAAATTCGGAGACCACACGAATTTATGGCATGCGGAATGGCTTGTGAGGCTTTCACGCCGTTTTATTTTGGAACCTACGGCTCTTATTTTAGGGCTGATTATGGTTTTTTGCATGATCCTTGCGCTGTTTACGCTGCGGGGCGTTGTTTTGACTTTTAGGGAAGGCCGTGCGATTCAGATTGAAACAATGGCTATTATTAATGGGGAGCTTATGCCGTCCGAAAAAAAACAACGAATAACGGTTTTACGCAAACACGGCATAGGAGTGCGCGTGAAAATCGCGGGCTTTACGTTGGCATTGGTTTCTGTGGTTGTTTTGATGGTATCAATGCCGCTCTATATAATGATGAGTAACACACAGCGCGAAACCATGATGCAGAGTCTTTGGGATCGCTCTGTCGTTCTTTTGGAAGGAATCACGGCAAGCGCCCGCGTTTTTATGCCATCAAACAATGTTCTTGAGCTGGGTTATCTGCCTTCGCAGAGCGCCGCCGTTCCCGAAGCGCTTTATGTTACGATTACAGGATTTGGATCGGGTAATACAGTTACAAACGATTATGTGTGGGCAACCAATGACATAAACATACTTGACAAGATCAACACGCAGATTTTGGAAGCCGGTGTATCAAGGCTAAAGGATTCTTTAACAACGGAACTGCAATCAAGTTTTATTGATATGAACATTAAAGCGAATCAAGTAATTGCAGAAATGGCGGAAAGCATCGCGGATTTGAACCGCGAAGGCAGCGCCTTGGCTCTATTAACGGATCAGCGCAGCGTGGCGCGTCTTGAAGATATTCAAGTAACAACACGCGCTTTGGAAAGCCGCATATCGGAGATACTGAATGGTCTTAGCGAAGAAGTATTGAGTTATCCGCCTTTCAGTACGAATGATTATGAAACAACCGGAAACACAGAATATATTTTGTACAAACCGATTTTATTTAGGCAAAGCTCAAGCGATATTTACGCGCGCGGCGCGGTAAGGCTTGCAATAAGCAGCGAGTCGATAATCGAAGAAATGTTAAAAGGACGGCGGCAAATTCTTAATGTGTTGATGATTATCGCACTAATGGCGCTGTTAATCGGCGGCATAGGCGCTTGGATTGTTTCAACATTGATAGTTATTCCGATTAAAAAACTTGTAACACATGTAGAGAAAATACGCGATACCGATGATAAGTCTACACTTGCCGGCATAGACGTTGAAATAAAAACAAGAGACGAACTGTTTACGTTAGGCGAAACTATCAATGAAATGACAAGGGGAATTGTAAAAGCGTATATCGCGTCGCAGGATCTCTCCATAGGTAAGGAAATACAAAAGAAATTTATTCCGCTGGACATTGATAAGGATGGTAACAAACTTACATCCGGTTTTAAAAACACAAAAAATCTTCGTTTCTTTGGGTATTATGAGGGTGCAAAGGGCGTTTCCGGCGATTATTTTGATTATCAAGCCATAGATGACCGTTACTTTGCAATAATAAAATGCGATGTTGCCGGCAAGGGCGTCCCCGCCGCTCTTATAATGACGCAGGTTGCAACAATGTTTATAAACTATTTTAAAACATGGAAGCCTACGGAAGATGGAATGAAAATTGAAACTTTAGTTTATCAAATAAATGATTTTATTGAGGCGCTCGCCTTTAAAGGACGATTCGCCGCCTTTACACTTTGTATATTTGATTCTGAGACCGGCGTTGTACGGTTTTGTAATGCGGGTGATAATCTTATACACTGGTTTGACAGATCGGAAGGCAGGTTGAAGTACCTTACGCTTCCGCAGACTCCGGCTACAGGAGTGCTGCCCAACTTCATGGTAGAGGCTGCAGGCGGATACAAAGTACAGACAATGACAATAGATCACGGCGATATTCTGCTGCTCTACACAGACGGCATTGAGGAAGCGAAACGTAAATTCCGCGATTATAATTTTAATGAAATTATATGTCAGGAAGGAGGAGCGGGAAATGATACGCCTCATGGTAATCACGTTGTAGGACAAGCCGACGAAGAGATGGGCGTTGAACGTGTTGAAGAAATAATAAATGCCGTAATGAACAGACAGTTATACACTCTTTACAAATATCACAACCCGTTAGGCGAAATAGAGTACCACTTTGATTTTACAAACTGTAAAGGTACGGTTGAAGAAGTCATTATGGGAATGGTTAGTGTAGAAAAAGTATTCAGAATGTATAAGAATCCTAATGCAGGCGAAGACTCGCGCGTGTTGGTTGACAGCAAAGTAAATTCATTCTTAAAAGAACACTTTACCGAATATCACAAATTCCTGCAGAACACAGAAAACAATCCCGAAAATCCTATGTATATATATTACACTCATATTGAGGAAGATGAACAATACGACGACCTTACAATTCTTGGCGTAAACAGGAAATAGTTTAGAGTGAGCGGTGCCTTCCTACTTACCGTACAGGTTTTAGTTCTTTGGGCTCAAGCATCATTATGCCGCCTTTTTCGTTTTGTGTAACGATGTTTCCGTTGTTAAAGGTTACTGTTGCATAAGGGTGCAGCGGAAGTTCCGACATTGCAAGCCGCTGTAAACTTTTGTTAAATCGGGCGATGTAGGATTTTTTGTTTTGTATTGTAATTGCATAAAGGTCGCCGCTTTTTATCCAGAGTTTGCTGCTGTCGTGAATTGCATCTTGTCCTGCGGCGCTTCGTCTGAGCGTGTCGGGGTTTATCTCCACAAGACGCGCCGCCGGTATTTGGTTGGCTATATCGGCAATGGCAAAAATGCGTCCGCCTACGGAATTAAGCGATTCCGTGTGGATTGTGTCTACATCCGAACGCCGCTGTTCCGCGCCATTTCTATCGACAATAACAAGCACGCCAAGCGGGGCGGATGAATACAACACACTGCCGGTTCTAACCTCATATTTAGGTCCATAAGGTCTGATTGCGATTCCTACAGGCACTACAGGTTCGGGTGAGTTATCCGCTTCCGGCAGCGAAATCTTTTGTACCGGAGGAGGAGCGGCAGGCTTTACAGGCTCGGGCTGCACGGGCGGCGGGGAAGCCGGTGGTGGTGCAGGTTTCGCCGGTTCGGTTTTTGCCGCCTCGGTTCTTGCAGGCTGCGGCGGAGCCGCCGGTCTTGCAGGTTCAGGTGTTGTTTGCTGCGGAGCGGCGGCAACTTGGACGGGCGCGGCATTTATTATAGCCTGTGGATTGTCATCAAGTTTTTTTAACAGTGCCAATAATTGATTGCTTAAAGGTCCGTAAACTTTTCCGCCCAATCTTTTATACCGCGCCGCGGCATCGCTTATAGACTTACGGACAGCCGCTTTTGCAGTAGGATTTTCAAGGTTAGACTTTAGATTTGGTATGATTATTTCGGAGCCGGGAGTGAGTCTGTCGGGATTTGTTATTGATTTATTCGCCGTAGTGATAATGGGAAAAAATAGGGCGTTGTCCTTTCCGTAAAACTCCGCAGCAACATGGGAAAGCGTCTCGCCGCCAAGCACTACATGGGTTTCTGCTTCTGTAGTAATTATATCTGTTTCCGCGCCGAAAACGCCCGTAAAACCTGTTAAATAAAAAATAAGCGTTATTAAAAATGATTTTTTCATAGATATTTCCTAAAACCGGTATCCAAAGCCAACACCGGCGGCGGCTATAAACGGGTATCCGCCGCGAATATACGGCTCAATATAAAAACGTTCAAACGAAATACGCGCTCCCACTCCCCCGCAAGCCATCAAATATCCTGTTTGTCTTAAATCATTCTTACGATCAATAAACAAATAGTCAAAACCGATTTCCGCCTGCGCAAAAAAACTCAATATCATATTGCCGTATTTTAATTCGATAGGATAGTAGCGCGCCGCCGCAGATATTCCTAATGATAAAACACCGTCAAAATCGTTATGAACGTGCACTCTGCCGCCCGCAGAAAAATACTGCAAAAAGTTTGTTTGTTTAAAACGCCAGTCTGCGGCAAGAATAAAGCCCAGCCCTATTTGTTCCGCCGTGTAGCCCGATCCTTCCAAACCTATGCCGATGGTCAATCCTGCCCGTGAAAGCTCAAGATGTTCCTTGTATGGCACAAAAGCCGGTTCTTCATCCTCAAAATCTTGTATTTGCTCCGTCCCGTATTGGAGGAATGTATCATCCTCTTCTGTTTCCGATTGCGCGAAAGCAAAGCCCGCCATAAATGTGAACACGGTGATCATTAGTAGTACTTTCATTTTTTTTATTTCCATAAATTTTAACTCTTTAACAGCCTTTTCCCTAAACTTATCGGCATATTAAAAAAAAATATAAGATTATAGCTGGTTCGTGCACCATATCCAATAAAATAAAAATCCTGTATAATGCTTATAGCTTTTACAGGATTTAAGGAGGGTACAATGCGTACAGTTAAAATCATAGTGTTGAGCGCGGCGTTTATGGCTTTTATCGGGCTTGATAGTGCGCTGTCCTGCACGACGACTATTGTTACGAAGGGCGCAAGCGCCGACGGTAGTGTGATGGTGAGTCATTCTGATGACGGGCATATTGAGAATGATTCGAGTATTATTTATGTGCCGCGTATAACTATTAGTCTTGACGGAAGCCGCCCCGTGTATCCGACGGCGGTGGCTATAGACGAGCTGCCGGAGTATAACGCTTTTTTGGTACCCCGCCTTGTAACGGATTCTGGCGCACCGGGATACCGGCATCCGGGGCTGACGCGTACAACGCCCATTGGCAGTGTGCCTTACAGCGATATTCTGAATTTTTTGAACGATACGGATAGGACGGAAACTTACTCCTACCTGGATTGCAGTTACGGGATTACCAACGAATGGGGAGTGATGTTCGGCGAGTGCACTAATGGCTCTAAAGTAAATCACAAGCCCATTCCGAATAAGCGAATTTTTTATTCCAGCGAGCTTGCACGTCTTGCCCTTGAAAACTGTAAAACGGCGCGGGAGGCTGTGCGCCTGATCGGACACTTGATTGACACCTATGGGTACTGGGGGACGGGCGAGACGCTTCCGGTAGCCGACAAGGATGAGGGCTGGGTTATCGAAATGGCTCCGGTTCCAGAAAATTACGATAAGGCGGGCGGTTTATGGGCAGCACAGCGTGTTCCCGACGGTGAATTTTTTATCGCGGCAAACGAATTCCGTATCCGCGAAATTGATCCCGCCAAACGTAATATAACGCAGATGTACGGCGACAATCTTTTTGATGTGACTAAGGATTTGGGATGGTGGACGGTAACGGACAAGGAATCTGGGTTGATGGACTGGCTTCCAACGGTGAGCCTTGGTGAGTACAGCCATCCTTACTATTCTCTGCGCCGTGTGTGGCGTGGTTTGTCTCTTGCCGCGCCGTCGCTTGCGCTGAACCCTTGGGTACAGGACGGTCAGGGCGGGCTTACGAAGGATTATCCGTTTTCGGTAAAGCCCGACAAAAAACTCACGCTTGCAAGTATTCGCGCCCTGCACCGCGATCATTATAACGATACCGAATTTGATTTGACTAAGGGTACAGCCGCCGGAGCGTGGGGTAATCCAAACCGCTATCTGGGGACTAATGATGCAAGCGGCGATGTGGGCGACCCGCATTCCGAGCTTATCGGCGCGTGGGAGCGTCCCATTGGCGAGTATTATACTAATGTGGCGTTTATCAATCAGGTTCGCCCCGACCTTCCGTACCCCATAAATGTAATTTCATGGATTGCGCTTGACGCGCCTTCCGAATCGGTTTTTGTGCCTCTTGCCGTAGCTCCGTTGCCGCCTGAGTACGAAACCTATGATTACCGTGTGTATAACCTTGACGGGCAGGCGTGGCGGATTTATAACTTGGTCGGCGAATATGTAAATCTGCGCTACAGTTTTATGATCCGTGACATCAACAAGGCGCAAAAAGATAACGAGGAAGCCTCGGAACAGCTTGTTTTGACCCTACAGGAAGCGCTTGCCGAGCGGGCCAAGGAAAATCCCAAGGAGGCGCTTGCCGTGTTGAATAACGCTTTAAATATGAACGCTATGGCAGTCCACCGCAACTGGAAACTTCTCTTTGAAAACCTTGTGCTGAGCTACAATCAAGGCGAGGTAAATCACGCGCCCTTTGGGGAACCGCGCAAGATGGGTAAAACCCGTTATCCCGACTCATGGCTGGAAGCAACGGATTACTACCGCGGTCCGACGACCTATAAACCTAAGGTGGGCTACCCGGATCCGGCGAAATAATAGGAGTACGCCTACAACTCCGCAGACTTTTCTACCTTTGTGGTTACTGTTATGATATTGCGATAAGGAGAGTGTGATGAATAGGATTCCTGTGGGTGTGCTTGGGGCTACCGGTATGGTGGGGCAGAATTATATTTCCCTGCTCAACGATCACCCTTGGTTTGAGGTTAAATTTGTCGCGG
Organism: Spirochaetia bacterium; assembly: GCA_025997755.1. The sequence goes on from BNVA01000006.1 coordinate 24,515, forward strand.
CTTCGGCGCGAAGCGCGGGTAAAAAATATGGTGATGTTATGACGGGACGCTGGCGTTTGCGGACGCCGTTTCCGTCCGGGGTTCGTGCGCTTACGATAGAAGACGCTAACGATGTTAGCCGGGCTGCGGCGGCGGCAAAAAACGGCGGTCTGGCTTTTGTTTTTTCGGCACTGGAGATGGGCAAGGATGAAATTCTTGCACTGGAAAATGCTTACGCGGCGGCGGGGATTCCCGTTGTGTCGAATGCCTCCGCAAACCGCTGGACGGACGATGTGCCTATGCTGATCGCGGAAGTTAATCCCGATCATGCGGACATTATAAGCGAACAAAAGAAAAAGCGCGGCTATGATAAAGGTTTTATCGTTGTTAAGCCAAATTGCTCGATTCAAAGTTATATGACGCCTTTCCATGCGTTAATTCAAGCAGGATATGAGATCAAGAGGGCTATCGTTACCACCATGCAGGCGGTTTCCGGCGCGGGTTATCCGGGTGTGCCCAGCCTCGACATTATCGATAATGTTGTGCCCTATATAGGCGGCGAGGAGGAAAAATCCGAGCTTGAGCCGCTAAAGATTTTTGGAACGTGCAAAGGCGGAGCGATTATCAAGGCAAAAGAGCCTGTGATCAGCGCTCACTGTAACCGCGTAACGGTGATAAATGGTCATACTGTTACGGTAAGCATGGAATTCGGCGAAAAGAAGCCTTCCATCGATCAAATTAAAAAGATTTGGACGGATTTCCGCGCCCTTCCGCAACAGTTAAAGCTGCCTATGGCGCCGGAACAGCCTATCATCGTTCGTGAAGAAGACAACAGACCGCAGCCGGGCATGGATAGGGATGCCGATAAGGGTATGGCGGTTAGTGTCGGACGCATTCGTCCCTGCAATGTGTTTGATGTTCGCTTTGTAGGACTTTCGCATAACACGGTGAGGGGGGCTGCCGGCGGCGGCATATTAAATGCTGAGCTGTTGAAATCGAAAGGGTATCTGGGTTAAGCATGGCGCTGCGGCTTCTTATCCCGAAAGGGCGGATTTTTGAAAATATTGCGCATCTCTTTGCCGAGTCAGGCTTTTCTCTTAATTTAAACGACAGGACGTACCGCCCCCGCCTTGGCGCGGATTGGATAGACGCTAAAATTATGAAGCCGCAGAATGTAGGCGAGCTTTTGGAACTTGGAAGCCATGACGCGGGATTTACCGGAATCGACTGGATCACAGAAACCGGCGCGGATGTCATTGAGATTATGGATTTGGGTTTCGACAAGGTGCGGATCGTCGCGGCGGTTCCGCTGGGGAATGAGGAACTTGTTAAATCAAAAAGAATTGTTGTTGCAACAGAGTACGGAAATATAGCGGCAAAGTACCTTTCCGAAAAAAGATATGATTTTAAGATAGTCCGCACCTACGGCGCTACCGAAGTTTTTCCGCCCGACGATGCCGATATGATTATCGACAATACGGCATCGGGACAAACCCTGCACGACAATGGACTTTCTATAATCGACACGGTTTTGGTATCATCAACGCGCTTTGTTGCCTCAAAAGAGGCTATGCAAGACATCGAAAAAAAAGAGCAGATCGAAAAACTTGCGATGCTTTTTAGGGCAGTGCTTGAAGGGCGCGAAAAGGTTATGCTTGAGATGAATGTGTCCGAGCAGTATTTTAAAAAGATGATAGGCGCTCTGCCCGCTATGCGCAGCCCTACCGTAGCTCCTCTCTATTCTTCAGACGGCGGAAGCGGAGGCGGGTATGCAGTAAAAATCGCCGTCAAAAAAAATGAGGTGCCCGACCTCATTCCTCGTCTTAAAAAACTTGGCGCGGCAGACATAGTTGAATATGAGCTTCGTAAAGTAGTGTATTGATGTGGATTACGATTGTATTGTTGTGGGCGGCGGGCACGCCGGTATAGAGTCAGCTCTAGCCGCAGCCCGTCTTGGGCTTTCTGTCCTCATGGTAACTCAAAATCCAGACCGTATAGGTGCGCTGTCCTGCAATCCCGCAGTCGGCGGACTTTCAAAAGGCAACTTGGTACGCGAGGTCGATGCGCTTGGCGGCGAAATGGCTCATCTTATCGACAAAAGTATGATTCAGTACCGCGTTCTAAACCGTTCGCGGGGACCGGCAGTGCAGGCTCCGCGCGCTCAGGCGGATAAGGCACGCTATCAGGCGGAGGCGCGGAAAGCCGTGGAAAGTCAGCGCGGTCTCGAAATTTTTATGGACATTGTGGTGGATTTAATGATTAAGAAGCAAGGAGTAAGGGGTAGTGAGTATGGAAACAATGTTCAGAGTGAAAACACTACTCCCTGTTCGATTTGCGGAGTGATCACTGCGAGGGGACACAGGATTTCGGCAAAAACGGTGATTTTGGCTACGGGAACCTTCATGGAAGGAACGATTTTTATAGGCGAATACGATGCAAGACAGGGTAGGCTTGGTGAAGAAGCGGCTTTAGGGCTTGGAAAAAAGCTAAAAGAGCTAGGATTTCCTACAGGCAGGCTAAAAACAGGCACTCCGGCGCGTATTTCGCGGGAAAGTGTTGATTTTTCACGTATGGAAAGACAGGACGGCGAGCCTTTCGAGCCTTTTTCCTTCGATTCAGACTCTAAACTCTTAGATTTTAGCTCTCCTTGTTGGATCACTCATACTACCGCAGAAACTCACAGAATAATACGGGACAACATCCACCGTTCACCGCTTTATTCGGGCAAGATCACAGGTACCGGTCCCCGTTACTGTCCGTCGATAGAAGACAAGGTTATGCGTTTTCCTGATAGAAACTCGCACCACCTTTTTGTGGAGACGGAAGGTTTAGCGACCAACGAGATGTATTTGAACGGGCTTTCAAGCTCACTGCCGGAGGATGTGCAGGAGGCGTATATACATACCATACCGGGGCTTGAAAAGGCGTTTATTGTGCGTCCGGCTTATGCGGTGGAATATGATTACATAGACCCGCTTGACCTCTTTCCGTCGCTTGAATCGAAGCGGCTTGCGGGTCTTTTTTGCGCGGGGCAGACAAACGGCTCCTCCGGTTACGAGGAAGCGGCGGCGCAGGGAATTATTGCCGGAATCAACGCGGCGCAAAAAGTTTTAGGCGGCGAGGCGCTTGTACTCGGACGCGCCGAGGCGTATATAGGAGTACTTATCGACGACCTTACAACGCTTGGCACAAAGGAACCTTACCGTATGTTTACAAGCCGCGCGGAACACAGGCTCCTGCTGCGTCACGATACCGCCGACTCAAGGCTTTGCCGCAAGGCAAGGAATTTAGGACTTATACAAGAGGAACGCTTTGAACGGTTTTTAAAAAAGACAGAATCAATTAACGAAATAAAAACTCTGTTAAATGAAAGAAAAGTTTCGCATAACGCGGACGACAAGGCGGCGGCAGATGATGGAATTGCGCATAACGCATTGTATTCCGGCGAAACTTTGGCTAGGGCGCTTACTCACGCAGAAACGGATTTTTCGTTTTTGTTAAACTCCGCTCCCGAATTAAAAACGTATCCCAAAGAATGGGTAAACTGCGCTATGCTCGACATAAAATACGCAGGCTATATAGAAAAGGAGCTTAGGACTGTACAGCGCTTAGAAAAAATGGAAGCCGTAAAACTAGCCCCGAACTTTGACTACAACGAAGTAAAAGGACTTTCCGCCGAATCAAAAGAAAAACTCAACCGTGTACGCCCAATAACCCTAGGGCAGGCGGGACGCATACCCGGCGTCCGTCAAGGCGACATCGCCCTGTTATTTGTGCTTGCATCAAGGGGCGGGGGAGTCCCCCAATGATTCCTTCAGGCTATATTTTGCTAAACAAGAATCCCGGCGTTACGTCTTTTGAGGCGCTTTATCCCATAAAAAGAGCGCTGGGAACGGGCAAAGTTGGACACACCGGCACACTCGATAAGTTTGCCTCGGGGCTGCTCATAATACTTTCCGGCAAGGCGTTAAAGTTGACTAATATGTTTATGAAGTGCGATAAAAGCTATACCGGCATGGTACGGCTTGGTGCGGAAACTTCGACGCTAGACCCGGAAGGCGAGGTAATTGCCCAAGCTCCCCTGCCGTCTCTCGAAGCCTTTGAAGCCGCCCTGCCGCAGTGGACGGGAGAGATAATGCAGACCCCGCCTGCATATTCCGCACTGCGTATCAACGGTAAGAGGGCAAGCGAGCTTGCCCGTAAGGGTGCCGCGCCGGAAATGAAAGCGCGTCCTGTAACGATTCACTCGATCAAGATTTTGTCGTGGGAACCGCCGGATGTAAAAATAGAAGTTCACTGTTCAAGCGGTACATACATAAGATCGCTTGCCCGCGACCTAGCCCTTTCATCAGGCTCCCGCGGACATCTTGTTGCGCTTACAAGAATCACCGTAGGCGGCTTTTCACTTGACGATGCGATAAGCATAGATCGGGAGCAAAATACGCCGCCGCAATTTTCCCTGCTTCCGATTGACAACGACGTTCTTGAAAAGATAGGAACAGCGGCTACTAGGAAATAAAAAAAAAAGAATTTAAAATAACTTTACCCGAAAAAATTTTTAGGAGTGCCGCTATGAACAATAAACTTGAAAATCTGGATTTTTCGATAGAAGAATTGGGACCGCGCAATATAAATTCCCCCATAACGATGTCAAAAAAAAAGGGCGATTTTATAGCCAATTATGTTTCCGATGATGATTTTTTCCTGCTTGATACGGATGCGGTACTCGGCGAGCAAAAACCGCTTACAAGGAGCATGGTGCTGGAAAAGGCTGGTCCAAGGGAAAAAATATACTTTATGCCGGAGCATGTTCATGCCGGAATTGTTACTTGCGGCGGTCTCTGTCCCGGAATTAACGATGTTATACGCTCTATAGTCCGCTGTATGTGGTATCACTACCGTGTACGCCGCATTACCGGCATACGGTACGGCTACCGAGGCTTTCTGCCTGAATATAGCTATCCCACTATGGAACTTACACTTGACTGGGTAGACAATATTCACAAAGTAGGCGGCACGGTACTCGGTTCATCGCGCGGCGGCGGTAAAGAAGTCGAAAAAATCGTGGATGCCATTGAACAGTTGAATTTGAATATGCTCTTTACGATAGGCGGAGACGGCACACAGCGGGGCAGCCTTGATATAGCCGATGAAATCGAGAAACGCCACCTGAAAATTGCCTGCGTCGGCATACCAAAAACCGTAGACAACGATTTTTCATTCATACAAAAATCGTTCGGCTTTGATACCGCCGTTGCAAGGGCAGTAGATGCTGTAGCATCGGCTCATATGGAGGCAAATTCCCAGCCTAACGGTATAGGGCTTGTAAAACTAATGGGGCGTGAATCGGGTTTTATCGCCGCGCATACCGCTCTTGCCAGCCACGAAGTCAATTTTGTTTTAATACCGGAAGTCCCCTTCGATCTGAACGGTCCTAACGGCTTTCTTGAACACCTTGAAAAACGCCTGCGCAATAGAAAACATGCGGTTATAGTGGTTGCGGAAGGCGCACTGCAAGATGAGCTTGCGAAAGACGCAGGCACCGATGCTTCGGGCAATTTAAAAATGGTAGATGTGGGACCGTATTTAAAAAGCCGCATTGAGGAATACTTTAAAAAGATCGACATGGAAATTACGCTAAAATACATAGACCCAAGCTACCAGGTACGTTCATCCGTCGCCGTGCCTGTTGACTCAATATACTGCGACAGGTTGGGTAATGCCGCCGTACACGCAGCAATGGCTGGCAAAACAAAGGTCGTTATCGGACTTGTAAACGGTGAGTTTGTCCATCTGCCGATAAAGGCTGCCGTTTCAAGACGTAGTCACGTTGACCCGGAGTCAAGCCTTTGGCGCGACACTCTCGACGCGACTCACCAGCCCTTACTTATGACAAATGCCGCCGCCGGTATAAACTTCCGCGACGGCAGTATATACAAGCCCAAAAGATAGAACCGTCTTGCTGCAGAAAATAAAAGTATTCTTGTACCGGTACTACCAGCCGACGCAGCTTCACAAGAATATTTTTTATATGACAGTTGGGTCTTTTGTTTATACTTTTTCGCAATGGATTTTAACTATCGTAATTGTGCGTATTTCAGGACTTGCAACGGCAGGTATTTATTCGCTTGCATATTCTTTTTCTACTGTTTTTGCTTTCATTTCTGCTTTTGGCGGCAACAGTTATCAAGTAAGCGATGTAAACAATGCTCATACCGATTCAACATATCTTACTGTTAGGGTAATAACATGCGTTTTTTCGGTTGTTGCATTTGCAGTATCGCTTATATTTTCAGGATTTTCGGCATACACTATTCTCTGTTGTCTTGCCTTGATGTGCCAAAATTATTTGACGAGTTTGGTCCGTGTTTTATTCGGAGTTTTTCAAAAGTTCAGGCGTTACGATATTCTAGGAGTTTCAAATATATTAAAAGGTGTGTTACCTGTTGCCGCTATCTGCGTAACTCTGTATTTTTTCGGGCTTTTCGCCGCGTTATGTGCATCGTTAATTGTTTATCTTGCAACTATACTGTTCTTTGATATTTATTTTGCCAAAAAAAATAATTACTTTAACCAAAAAGTTGTTTTAAAGGATGTCCCGCATATTTTATATATGTCGTTGTATATTGGTTTGTCATCCCTTGTTTATCCATTTCAGATGTTTATTACAAAAAATATAATTCAAATAAATTATACAGAATATGAGCTTGGCGGTTATTCTTCCGTAACAATCTTTATGCATATTATCGTAATGCTTGTAGATTCTATTACGGGCGTTATGCTGCCGGAGTTAAGCGGTTTATACATTAAAAAAGAATTCAAGGCTATAAAGGTAACCATCTTAAAAATTTATTTGATTACTGCGGTATGCGGCGGTGTTATGTTCTTAGGGGATTATTTTGCCGGAACTTATGCGTTAAGTTTGATATTAGGAAAAAAAATCGAACCTTTTGTCTATTTGCTTTCACCCACAATAGCTGCATCAATGTTATTTGCCCTGCTTTTATATTTTAACACTGCATTAACAGCATTTAAAAAACTAAAATCCCTTGTAGCCGCAAACTTTGCAGGGGGGATACTCTGCGCCATTATAACAAGCCCTATGGTAACCAGCTTTGGAATGATAGGCTCCGTCTATTCACTCATAATCAGCTTTGCCCTTGAGCTTGTCATTTTAAACATAATTGTTTTTTACTGCCTAAGGGAAAAGCGGCCGTCATAACGGCGCTAAACTATTGGGTGTTTAACCACACTACAAATTCGCCGGTTGTCTTTGTCCATTCAACCTGAACAGTTGCGCCTTTTCTGATAAGGAATTCGGATAGTCCGTATTCCGTGCCATTGTCCGCCCAATCGTAGGTATAACCCAAGCGTGTCCATGGGTAAGCCGAATCAAAATACGACCAGATGATGTTACCGTTAAACCATTCTTTAAAATCAGGTTCAACATCGGCGGGCAATTTTACTACGGTAACCTGCTTGGTAATATCCTTCTCGAATGCAGGACGTTTAGCATCGGTGGGGTATACCCACATTGCGGAAACATGGGTGTAATCCTTGTCTTCCGGTAAACCCAGAAGCTGATTAAAGCGGGCTGTCCAAGCGGAAGTGGATGCCTTGTTATACTTGAACCATTTGATCATTTCCTTGTCTGTAAATGTCCACACTTCGCCGTATTTTGTTACATAGTCTTGTCCGGCAATGTATGAATCCGGAAAGCGATGGAAGGTAAGGAGCAGCACCTTGCCATCCTTCCACGAAGTAAGGGGGTCATCAGGGCTTAGGCGTACGAGCGGCGATATTTCGTCCGGTTCAGCTATCATTGAATCAATCATAGCCATCCGGTAAAGCTCTGAATTGGAAGCTACGGCGGCTTGTCCGGTTGCGCAGCCGATAAGCACAAAGGCAATTACTACCGGCAAAAAAGCAAGTTTACGTTTTATTATTTTCATATTGTAATTATACGCTATTTTTCATGCAAAACAATACCTCACAGCCCCCTCGCCTGTAATGCGGAGGCTGTTTCACCGGCGGCGTGGATCATGCGCTCGATGGCGAGCGGAAGCAGCCGTGTGATTTCAGGCAGACCTTGTCTGCCGCCGCGGGCGCGGTGGGCGGCTTTCATCTCGTCCCAGATTTCAAAGAAGCGGGGAATAAAGGACAGCATCAACGAAAGTGCTAGGGCGGTTTTAGGGAGGCGTCCGCCAAGAGAGGCGGCTTCTTTTAACTCCGTCATTGTTGTTACGGAAAAAAGCAGCGAGCCTGCGCAAAACGAGATGATCATGCTCCAGCCGAAAAATAAAGATGTGCGCAGTTCCTGAAAACTGAATGCGGGTGGAAATAACCCGGCGCTGCGGAACAGCATGATAAAAACTACCAGTATGAAAACTGCCTTGCTGCCGTTTAACAGAGAGCGGGGGGCAATTCCTGCGGATGCGGCGCAAAGCAAAAGCACGGCGCTTAAAACCGCACGGATTACTGCAGAATCGAAGAAAGCCGCTGTGGAAATTGCCAAAAGAAACAACAGTTTTATACCTGCGTTCATTCTGTGTAAAAACGACTTGCCGCTTTTATACGCAAACGCCGTCATATATACCTCCGTAACGGCTTCATATTACACCAAAAAGCCGTAGTACACTAGTGTTCTGTCTTACACTGACAACATAATACGGAGAATTTTTTTTAAGGGGTACTTGTCCAGCTTGCAGACAAAATGTTAGGCTTAAAAAAGTCCGAACACATGGTAATAAGATTTAAATTTGCTTTTTTCACAGTTATACTTTCCGCCGCTGTTTTTTGCTCCTGCATGTCGGTAAAAACCTACCCGGAATTGGGAAGCGCAGCCTCGGCCGCACCCTTTCCAACGGGAACTATTTCAGGAACACTTGAAAACGGACTTAGATACTATATTTTTGAAAGTACGGAGCCGGAAGGCAGTGCAATTATAGCCCTAGCCGTGAACGCGGGATCGGCTCAAGAACCGGACGGCAAACAGGGCGTCGCCAACTTTGCGGGGCATGTTGTTGATTCAAGCGCGGAAACTGATGTGGAAAATACAGTTTTCAAGGTTGAGGTTCCCGTTGAAAATGACGGCGGCGTTAGACGAATTCCGCAGGAGATTCTTTCAATGGTGAATGAAAGGACGTATAACGCTGAATTCACCAATGCAAGTGCAGGAGAGGTACGGCTGCGTTTACTTTCCGGCTATAGGGAAAAAGAACTTTTAACGGATTTTATAATTGATGTTAAAATTAAAGAAATTATTTATCAAGGTTCTCCGTATAGAGATCACGCCAATGTACTTGGAAGTGAAGAAACCATAGAGAGCGCTGCTCCTTCCGAACTTGAAAAATTTTACACAACATGGTACCGCCCCGATAACATGGCGTTGATCTTTGTAGGGGATTTTGACGGTGCCGCCCTTGAAGAACAGATAATACGGACTTTTGATGCTCCGCCGGGGAAAAGACCGTTTGATCGTGTAAGGTATGGACTGCCGCTGCCTGAAAAAAATATAACAAATGTGGAGTACTTTACCAATCCCGGACTTACATCAACAAGTATACAGTTGTTTTACAAGATGAGCCCTAAACCCCGCTCCGCATCGATTGAGAATTTTCATGATGATATGATAAACGATATTGTAAGTGAAATATTGGACAAACGTTTTAAACAGCTTGTGGAAAAGAATCCATCCATACTCAATATATATTTTCGTAATATAGGAGTTGGACGGTCGTCAAGATTTTTTGAACTGGGTGCGGATATAACACCGGGCGGGGAAAGAGATGCTCTTTTAGCACTGCTTAAAGAAAAAGAAAATCTCTTTCGTTTAACAGTTTCAGAACAAGAATTCAACTTAGAAAAAGAAAATTATCTTTCGCGCCTTTCCGGTGAGGCGGAAGTAAAAAGAGAATCTTCTGTTTTGGTAAATGATTTTATTGAATATTATTTAAAGAATAAGCCTATTCCCGATGTTGAATGGAAAAAATATGCGGCGAATATTTTGTTTTCCCAAATAAAAAATTCGGAGATAAGCGATGCACTGCACAGCCTGTTTACGCCTAACGATCTTATGGTATTTATATGCGGCAGCGATGGTGAAAATCTGCCTAAGGAATCTGACGTTAAACGTTTGGTGCGCGAAGCTGCCCAAAAAAGCACCGGAAATTCCGCCTCAAATTGATAGATGATCATTATACTTCTTGCTGTCTTTGCCCCAGAAACTGCCGTGTAAACAGGGCGGCAGGAGAATTGGGCTTCTGCGGTGAAAGCTCCGCGCTGCGTATAGCCTGCGCCGCAATTCATTTCGGCGAGGAGCCTCCCGTAACCGGTTCGGGCGGCTCAGGCGCTGTTTTTATAACAGGGTGCAGCCTGCACTGCGGTTTTTGTCAGAACGCTCAAATTTCGCATAACGGTATGGGACAGGAAGTGTCTACCGTTGAATTTGTTAATATTTGTCTTGCCCTGCAGCAAAGCGGAGCGGAGAATATCAATATTGTTACGGGGAGCCATGCCGCGCCCGCTGTCGCATTAGGTATTGAGTGCGCAAAAAAGAACGGGCTTACAATACCCTGCCTTTGGAATTCTTCCGCTTATGAAAGCATAAGCGCGTTAGACGTAATACAGGACATTGCCGATAGTTACCTGCCGGATTTAAAAACACTAAATAAAGAAACGGCGCAAAAATATTTAACGGCGCAGGATTACCCTTTAGCGGCTAAGAATGCAATAACAAAAATGATCAAAACAAAAAAAAATGTTATAATACGTCATCTTGTTTTGCCGGATCATCTGGAAGACACGAAAAATGTTTTTTGGTGGATTGCCGAAAATGCGGCGTCTAACGTGAAAATATCTCTTATGACACAGTACACCCCGATAAAAAACAATCATTCAAAAAGTACTATGCCTAACAGATTTCTTAACGAAGGTGAGTACGAAACGGTTTTAAAATGGCTGGACGAATTCGGAATAAAAGGATTTTTTCAGGAACTAGTTACAAATTCCGCATGGCTCCCCGATTTTTCTAAAACAAAATCTTTCCCCTCATCTTTGTCAAAGACTGTGTGGCATTGGAAGGATGGTTTTTGTAGTTAATTTTTAGAAAACGTAAAGCACCCCGGCAGTAATCGTACTGCCGGGGACAATTTTTTATTCGCGGGGCTTATTTTTTTTCCGAAAGTTTTTTAACGCCGGATACAGCGACCATTATTCCTAAGATCAACAGTAGAACCGCAAATATAAGCTGCAATCCATCGGCTTCAAATTTAAATCCGCCGCCGAATAGCAATCCGCATTTTGCCTTAATCGTAAAGACCAGTGCGGTAAAGGTTACTGCCAGCATTATGAACATGGGCGCCCAAAGCATTGCTCCCTGTCTATTGGTTTTCTTTAGGAAAACGGCACAGGCTATAAGGCTAAGGGCGGCAAGCAGTTGGTTCGCAGAGCCGAAAAGCGGCCAGATCGTAGCGTAACCAATTATCGCCAATAGGTAACCCATTACCAAAGTAAGAACTGTGGCTACATACTTGTTGGCAAAGATTTTTAAAATAAAAATGTCCTTGTACTTTTCCTCGGTAAAAAGCTCCTGAAAGGCAAGCCTGCCGACACGCGCCACGGAGTCAAGCGATGTAAGAGCGAATGCCGAGACAGAAAGGGTTATCAGCGTAAAAACGATATTTTCGGGAAGTCCGATTTTTGTAAGGAAGCCCGCAATCGCATTTGCAAAAATCTGCGGCGGGGTACCTTTAGGCATAACGCCGCCTACAGCCAGAGAGCCTACCGCTACAAGCGACAGTACCGCAAGTAGACACTCCACGAGCATCGCGCCGAAACTTATAGGGAGCATGTGCTTTTCGTTTTCGATCTGTTTGGAGGCGGTGCCGGAAGCTACAAGACTGTGAAAGCCCGAAACCGCGCCGCAGGCTACCGTTACAAAGAGAATCGGGAATAGGTAGTTATTTCCCACCTTAAAGCCAACAAATGCCGGAAGATGGATGGACGGAGCGTTAATTACTACACCGACAAACGCCGCTAAAATCATAGCCACCAGAAGAAATGCGTTAAGATAATCACGGGGCTGCAACAGTATCCAAACCGGCGTAATTGAAGCTAAAAAAACGTATGCGAAAACAAGGTACAGCCAAAGTTTTTTTGTAAGAAAAACCGGGCAGTTCAAACCGATTACAATGCTAGCCACAAGCAGAACTACGGCGATAATACCGCTTATTAAACCGTTGGGCTTGCGTTTTTTTAAGAATAAGCCCAGCGCTACGGCAAAAACGACAAACATCATTGATGTAGTCGCTACGGCTCCGTTTGCCTGAATTTGAGAGCCGTCCGCCGCTATGCCCATAAAAGTACCCGCTACTATGTCTGCAAAGGCGGCAACGACAAG
>BNVA01000007.1 GCA_025997755.1 Spirochaetia bacterium
GCTAATTATTTTTAACGTGCTTCTGTTTGAAACAATAGATACCGCCTGTAGAAGGGCCATGTGCGCGGCAAAGCAAATAAAAACGTTAAAAATGGATACATTTAAAGAAATCGATAAAGATATAGATATTAGTCTTGGCATCGGTGGAAATGCTGGAGACATCTACTTTTTCGGATTTGGACTCAATAATAGTTGCTACAATTACAATGGCTTAGGAGAAAGGGTTGGTATCACAAAGAAATTAGAAAGGTTGTCGGGCAGAAAGGTGTTTAAGTACGACGAAGAGCGGTACTACAAGACACCTCACGATAAACCTGAACATATTATGCTATCAAAAAAGTTTCATGATATTATATCTGAAAAGCATGATCATAATATTGAAGACATGAAATTTCCGGATAGGTTGCGCGAAGACATATGTGATGATATGATATATGGTTTTAGCGAAAAACTATTGCCCACAACCTGTTCGAATCCTCTGAAATGCGATGGTTGTATAACCTGCATATCAAAACCTGAAGGAGAATCAAAATGAATCGCATAATGCTTTTTGAAGATCATGAAGATGAGCGTGCCGAAATTTTCAAATTGATCAACCAAGTAATTCCAGTAGATCAATTTATTTGCGATACTCATGAAAGTATTCGAGATTTTGATGCTACAACAATAAATAGTCGTGAAGCAATCAGTGCTATTATCACTGATATTTTGCATTCTGTCAAAGACCTTTCTGGTTATCATGATTTATTGGATCGGGCTAAAAACTGTAAGACAAAAAAAGATAAGAGGCTTATGATAGCGAAAGCTAATTCGATTTTGATTGATGCCGCAGTTCAAAACATGTTTCATATAGCAAAAATATGGATAGAAATAAAAAGTCATATATTTATTATTACGAAAATCAATCATCCAAATTTTGTTAGTATACTTGAAAAAGTTAGTAATGATAATAGTATTCAAGAACTCTTTTCACATAAAATCAGTGACCTGATTGCAGAAATCAATCAGAACCCCACTGATATGTATGAGTGTGGCAATATATTTGTATTTTTCAAGAAAGAATTTTATATAAAAAACAAAGAAAAATCTAAATATGAATCATCACAAAAAAGTAAGTTCCTGTCTGAAAGTGAAGAAGTTGAAGTGAATTTCCCATATCAACAAACTACCAGTGATTTTGACAAGTGGTTTGTTTTGCATCTTGCAAAAATATTGGGGATTACTTTGGAAGAAGGTGATTGAGAGTGAGTGACATAAAAAACATAATCAGAAAAAAAATAGCTACTTTGCTTGAGCAGAAAGGTGGTGCCATTGAAAGGCTTTATAATGAATGCAAAAGTATTTATGATCAAAAACCAGTCAGCTTATCAAAAATATCGATTGATAAACAAAGTATTGATATTTTAATTTTAACTGCGACTGAGATAGAAACAAAGGCACTGCTTCATATACTGCAAAAAAATGGGGAAAACAATTGGGAAACCTGTCTTGTTAATGGTTTTTTTTATCACGCAGGAAAAATCGGTTTGTACAATATTGTTCATGTCCAATCTGAACCCGGTGCTGAGCGTATGGGTGCTTCGTATGACGCAACTCGTCAAGCGATAAAAGTATGGAATCCCAAAATGGTAATATCTGTAGGCATAGCGTACGGTAAAGAACCCGCAGTTCACCAGTTGGGGGATGTCCTTTTTTTAACACACGCCATTACATATAGTGGAGCTAAAATATCTGACGGCAAAATTTTCTATCATAATGGTGGATGGGCACCTTCTTCGGACCCTTATCTGAATAGAGTGGTAGATTTTATTTCAAAGCTAAAGCATGGTTTTAATTTGCATTCAGGAACAATGATAACGGGTGAGAATATTATTGATAACGAAGAATACAAAACCATGTTATTTGATTCAGCCGATTGCTTAGAACCAATTGGGGGAGAAATGGAATCCTATGGTATTTACAAAGCGGCTTTTGAGGCGAGGATTCAATATTGTTTCGTATTAAAAGGAGTTTGTGATTGGGGAGTCAGTAAAAATGACATCGATAAAATCACCCAAGATAAGATTCAATATTATGCGGCAGATAATGCGCTTTCCCTTGTAACGATAATGTTATCTGATAAATTGTATTTTAACGACATAGGAATCCAAACGGTTGGTGATTATGCTGCTGTTTTGCGAATAAAGGAGCAACTGTACCAACACCCCAAATTGATACAAGCAGTTGAGGAAGTACATAAGCTTTTTGAATACTACAGAGGCTTTTATGGAGATGCGGAATTTATTAGTTTTTTGAACGACATGAAGGAGTTTGGTTTTTGTGATCACAACAATAATCTGACTGAAAAAGGAGTTTTGCTGTTATTCAGTCTTCCCTCTTTTAACCCCAAAAGCTTATATAAGGACAACGTCACTGACAAGGAGAAGTGATATGGACAAGCATAAGTTGAATCAAAATCCGCAGAGCTCTGCTCTGCGGATTTTGATTAATTGACTTCCCATCCGTCAATTATACTATAGCTTTCAGCCGCAGCAAGCTGCGGGGTATTAACCCAACCGCTTCGCAATAAAATTGGGGCTTGTGTTGCCGGACTGGATATGGTGGAAAGCGAAACATCCGCCTATGCGAAAAACAACGATTAACAATGTATTAGACTTTAATCTTCCTTATGACAAAGACAATGTATTATCGCTGATACCGCCGCATCATCAGGAAGAATTAGCGACATATACAAATTTCGTAGCGGCCGGCTATCGACGGGTGCGTAACGGTAAACAGTGCTTGGAATTACGTTTTGACGGGTTGGCGGGTTGCTTGCGGACGCCGGAAGGCGGAAGCAGTAAACAATTTTTGGTGGTGAAAAAAAACAACGAAACTCACGCACGGGTGCTTTCTCCCCGTGAAACCGCCCGGCTCATGGGCGTTCCTGATACGTTTAATCTTCCCGGGACATACAACAGCGCCTATAAAGCAATGGGGACGCCGTAGCGTTGCCGGTTGCGGTGTTTGTCGGGAAATATTTTTTAACGCCATTAGCAAAGGTAATTTATAATGAATACTAGCGCCGAAAAACGGCTTAAACAATTTCAGGCGGAACGAAATGCCGTAACCAAAGGTCCGCTTGCCTTACTCGTACAATTAACCCGCATGATACAAGATAAAAAATTCCCCCTCAAGGCTGATGATTTCTTAACGGAAAACAAAGGACAAGTCGCCGGGCTGGGCGGTGGTAACTTAAAGAAAATTCTTAAAGAGCATGGCATTACTCAAATCCTCGCTTCCGAAGGCGGGCGCACCAGCCGCGGCAACATGGGCTTGATGATGAAGTATATAGAATTTTTAAACGTATGGAATAAAACCGAAACTATAGATTTTAAAGTTGTTGAAACATTTTGGGCGGGACAGGTTCAGGAATATTTTAGAAATCAGCCTTTTACATTAAGTTCCGATACATCACGTACGATTGCCGCAAGTCTTGATGAATTGTTTGAACAGGCAAAAAAACGGCAAAAGCAAAATCCCGGAATGCAGTATTTAGGAACTATGCTACAGCACCTTGTAGCGGCGAAATTGTCTATTATTTTACCGTCAGAAAAATTTGAGATTCACGGCGCTTCCGTAGCGGACTCGCCGACCGATCGAAGTGGCGATTTTATTATTAACAATACAATCATTCATTGCACAACCGCCCCCGGCGATCCGCTCATCCAAAAGTGCAAAGTAAACATTCGGAGCGGATGTCTTCCGGTTATCATTACCATTTTCGACCGTGTAAAAAACGTTTACGATTTAGCCGCCGATGCCGATATTTCTGGCAGGGTTGAGGTATGGGATATACAGCAATTTTTATCAACTAATATCAATGAGCATGGTTTTTTGATGAGCAAATACGCACTACCAAATTGGCTGATATTATTGAAAAATACAACCAAATCATTGACGAAAAAGAAACAGACCCAAGCCTTAAAATTGAGTTTGAAACAAAATGAATTATGCCGGATAAATTTGACCCTCAAAAACGCAGTGAAATTATGTCAAAAGTCCACGGCTCAAATACTACGCCGGAGAAAATTGTTTTTGGCATGGCTGTCCAACTTGCCGACACGCAAAAATACGTCCCGTTGATAATGCTGGATATTGGAATAAAAAATTGGATAGAACATTAGAACGAGACCAAAAAAACATCAAAAAACTGGAAGAATTAGGATATAATGGCACACAAGAACCGCATCATTAATATAAAAATTGACATCTAACCGTACCCCCGCATTGACAGACCTTCGATTTTCTGATAACGTTTTCATATAGTTTCACAAAAATATCACATTACCGGATAAAAGTGATGCTATGGGAGGCTTTATGCAATATTATCATCCTGTGCCGTTTGCGCATGGGTTTAATATGCTTTCTTCGCGCTCAGGCGAAGCTGCGGATATGTTGATGGATTTTGGCGTACTTGTTCTTGACGAGGGGGAAACGTATGAATGGCAGTCTGCAACCGACGAGCAGTGCTGGCTTCTTTCGAGGGGCAGCGCCCTAGTTACTTGGGAAGAAAAAAAGCAGGAAATTTCCCGCCCGAACCTTTTTGACTATTCGCCTTGGTGTCTTTCCGTGCCCAAAAATGTAAAAGTTACGATAAATGCAGGCAAGGGCGGCGCGGAATTTTACTTTAACGCGACGAACAATCCTAAAAAATTTGCTTCAAAACTTTTTACGCCGGAAGAGTGCCGCAGTGAGCTGCGCGGCAAGGGTACAATGAACGAGACATCTACCCGCGTGGTGCGTACCTGTTTTGACGATACGAACCGCCCGGAATCGAACCTCGTTATAGGGGAAGTTATCGGTGTGCCGGGTAAATGGTCAAGCTATCCGCCTCACCACCACCCGCAGCCGGAAATCTACCATTACAGATTTTTACCGGAACAGGGTTTTGGACTTACGCTCATCGGCGATAAGCCTCATGTAATAAGAGATCGCGATACAATATTTATACGGAAAGGTGAGGTTCATCCTCATGTAACCGCGCCGGGCTATGCCATGTGGTACCTCTGGGTGATTCGGCACATAGAAGGCGCTCACTATGGACCCGCTACAAACACCCCGATCTTTTTAAAAGAGCATGAGTGGGTAACCGGCGACGAAAAAAATATTTGGCAACCGAAATAGTAGTGAGCAGTGAAAAGCAATCAGGAGGAGAAAAAGTTATGAAAGTGATAAGATTAACGGTGGGACAGGCGGTTTTGCGGTTTTTGGACAATCAATATGTTGAAGTTGACGGCGAGGAAATTAAATTTGTGGAGGGCGTGTTCGGGATTTTCGGGCATGGCGTTGTCGTAGGAATGGGCGAGGCGCTTGCCGCTCATGACCACAACCTGCGTTTCTATCAGGCAAAAAACGAACAGGGCGCAGGTCATGCCGCCATGGGTTTTGCAAAACAGCACAACAGGCATAAAATTTTGGCTGTTTGCAGCTCAATAGGTCCCGGCGCACTTAACATGGTAACGGCAGCCGGTACTGCAACTGTAAATCACATACCGGTACTTTTTCTTCCAAGCGATGCCTTCGCCTGCCGTCAACCGGATCCGGTACTCCAACAGGTTGAAATTCCTACAGACTATACCTGTACGGCAAGCGATGCCTTTAGAGCGGTAAGCCGCTACTGGGACAGGGTGAACCGCCCCGAACAGTTGATGACGGCTCTAATAAACGCGATGCGTGTGTTGACCGATCCTGCCGAAGCCGGAGCGGTAACTGTTTCGCTGCCGCAGGATGTACAGGGCGAGGCTTTCGACTATCCGGCGGAATTTTTTGAAAAACGTATTCATCATATTGAGCGCCGCATACCCACAAAGGGGCAGATTGAGAGGGCGTTGAATCTTCTTACCAAAGCTGATAAACCCCTTGTGATCTGCGGCGGAGGTGTCCGCTTCTCATGCGCCGGTAAGGAACTTGAAGCCTTTTGTGAAAACCGACACATCCCTTTTTCCGAGACGCAGGCGGGCAAAGGCACCATTTCTTGGGACAATCCATACAATTTAAGCGGCATAGGCACTACTGGCAGTGCGGCGTCGAACAAATTGGCAAAGGAAGCCGATTTAATAATAGCCGTAGGCACCCGTTTAGGCGATTTTACAACCTGCTCCAAGTGGCTGTTCCAGAATCCAAACTGCAGGATAGTTACGATCAACGTTGCTTCATTTGATGCATATAAAATGAATGCCGAACCTATAATCGCCGACGCAAAACTAATGGTAAAGGCTCTGGACAAAGCGGCAGGCTCTTATAAATCAAAATGGGGAGACAGGATCAAGGAAGTAAAGGATGAGTGGAATACCGAGGTAGACCGTCTTTACAACGAGGACGACCCCAAGGGTCTTTCTCAGGCTAGGGTTTTAGGCGAGCTTAACGACAGGCTTTTACCGAAAGACACAATCGTGGTCTCAGGATCGGGTTCGGTTCCAAGCGACATGCAGAGGGTATGGCGTGCAAGAAAACCGGACACATATCACATGGAATACGGGTTTTCCTGTATGGGCTACGAAGTAGCCGCCGCGTTAGGTGTAAAAATCGCTTTCCCCGATAAGGAAGTTGTTACGGTCATAGGAGACGGCGCTTATACAATGCTTCATACCGAATTGTTGACTGCTGTTCAAGAGGGAAAAAAGATCATCGTAGTTGTGTTGGACAACGCAGGTTTTCACTGTATTGATAACTTGCAGAATAGCCAGAACATTGAGCATTTCGGCAACGAGTGGAGGAAACGCGACGAAAAGACTGGATGCCTGTCAGGTAAATCCGTAGAAGTGGACTATGCCAAAAATGCGGAAAGCTGGGGCGCAAAAGGATACACCGCGCGGACAATAGATGAGCTTCACAAAGCGGTAAAGAGCGCCCTTGCCGAAAAAGAATGTTGTCTTATCGACGTAAAGGTAACTCCAAAATCCATGACAATTGGCTATGAAAGCTGGTGGCGGGTCGGCACCGCGCAAGTTTCTACAAACCCTAAAGTTGAAAAAGCGGCAAAGGCAATGGCTGCCGAAGCTGCAAAGGCTAGAAAGTTTTAAAAACATGAAGGGTATCATTTTAGCGGGAGGGTCTGGAACACGGCTCTATCCCATTACACGAGCCGTTTCAAAGCAGATACTGCCGCTTTACGATAAACCTATGATCTACTACCCGCTTTCCGTGCTTATGCTTGCCGGTATTCAGGATGTGCTGATTATTTCAACGCCGCGCGACCTTCCGGTTTTTAAGGAATTGTTCGGAAACGGCGCGTTTATCGGGATGAATTTTTCGTATAAGGTTCAGGAGACGCCGCGCGGTCTTGCCGATGCTTTTATACTGGGCGCGGATTTTATCGGGAACGATTCATGCGCTCTGGTGTTAGGCGACAATATTTTTTACGGCAGCGGTTTTAGCTCGGTGCTGACAAACGCGCGTAAACAAGTTGAACATAACAAAGGTGCGGTAATATTCGGCTACTATGTAAAAGATCCAAGCGCTTACGGTGTTGTAGAATTTGATAAAACAGGAAAAGCAGTTTCAATCGAAGAAAAACCAAAAAATCCTAAATCAAACTATGCCGTTCCCGGTCTTTATTTTTATGATAATGATGTAGCGGCAATATCGAAAAATATAAAACCCTCGGCACGGGGTGAAATTGAAATAACAACAGTGAACGAAACCTATCTTAACAATGGTTTGTTGAGCGTACAAATTATGGGACGCGGTGTTGCGTGGCTTGATACTGGAACCTACGACAGTCTTTTGGAAGCATCAAATTTTGTGGCTACCATACAAAAACGGCAGGGATTGTTTATATCCTGCATAGAGGAAATTGCGTATAACAACAAATGGATCACAAAAAAAGAACTTTTGTCATTGGCGGATACTTACAAAACAAATTACGGCGATTACTTAAAGTTTATCGCAGAGAATAAAGATTAAAAGCACCGGACGGTGAGACATGCCTTTTACGTTTACAAAATGCCCTATTGACGGATTATATGAGATTACGCCGAAAGTTTTCGGCGACATACGCGGATATTTTTTTGAATGTTATTCCGAGCGTGATTTTTTCGATGCGGGGCTTACGGAGCGTTTTGTTCAGGATAATCAGTCCCGATCAAAGCGGGGTGTTCTGCGGGGGCTGCATTTTCAAAGGGAACATCCTCAAGGGAAACTTGTCCGTGCTATCGAAGGTGAGGTATTTGATGTCGCTGTGGATATACGGCAAGGCTCCCCGACATTCGGCAAATGGCATGGCGTTGTTCTATCCGGCGAAAAACAAAATCAGTTTTATGTACCCAGACACTTTGCTCACGGCTTTCTTGTTCTGTCCGAAACTGCGGTGTTTGCCTACAAGTGTACCGATTTTTATCATCCTGAATACGAGGCGGGAATTGTATACAACGATCCTAATATTGCGATAGATTGGCCTAAAGTAGACGGCGGATACTTGATTTTAGAAAGAGATAAGAATTGGGGACGGTTAGATATAAAAGGAATGAGCGGATGATTTGGATAGTCGGCTGTAATGGAATGTTGGGAAAGGAATTGAAAGATATCTTTGATAAAAACAGCATTTCCCATATTGAAAGCGGGCGGGAAGTTGATATAACAAATTACGATGCGCTGCTCTCGTTTGCGGAAAAACAAAAAGAAATCAAAAGCCAATATATAAGTTTTATAGTAAATTGCGCCGCTTACACTGCCGTAGATAAGGCGGAAGACGACATAGATGCCTGCCGTATGTTAAATGCCGCGGGGGCGGGAAACATAGCCAAGGCTGCTAAAACGTTAAACGCAATGTTGATTCATATATCAACCGACTATGTATTTGACGGCAGATCAAATAAACCGTACAAGGAAGATGATCCTAAAAATCCAACCGGCGTGTACGGAGCGGCAAAATTTGAGGGCGAGAATGCGGTTTTGAATAATTGCCCGGATTCTTACATCATAAGAACAGCGTGGCTCTACGGCCGCTACGGTAAAAATTTTGTACAAACTATGGTTGCGTTAATGAACAGCCGGACTGAAATTAACGTTGTAAATGACCAAAAAGGCTGTCCTACTTGGACACAAGACCTGTGCGGCGCTATAGTTTCAATTATCCAAAATAAGCCGGATTTTGGAGTATATCATTATACAAATGAAGATGTATGTACATGGTTTGAATTTGCCGCCGCCATATACAAGGCTGGCAGGGAGTTTGGTATTATAAAAAATCAATGTTTAGTTAAACCGTGTACAAGTGCTGAGTATCCTTCAAAAGTTACACGTCCGGCCTATTCTGTCCTTGATAAAACAAAAATTAAAGCGGCGCTGAACATACAAATACCGGGCTGGAAGGAAAGTTTGCTCGAATATTTAAAACAGGTTTCTAATGAATAGAGTTCTTTTTTTTTATCATTGCAATGACAATGAAGAATTACCGGAATATGCTGATTATCTTTTACAACATATAAAGTACATCTACAAAGAAGTAATTGTTATCCCGAAAAATAATCTTAGAGAAACCCTGCTTGGAGTAGATTTAAAACACTTATCCGGTTTTGATAACATAACGCTTATGTCCGGCGGATGTTTTGGTCCCATTTCTAATTTGGAAACGCTTTATTTAAAAATGGAAAATGACAAGGCGGATTTTTGGAATCTGCATGGACGGATCACAAAAAAAGAGGCATACCGCGAACACGATATGCTCTGCCTTAGTAACAAGGTTGTCGTATCTAAAGAATTTATAAAATTATTAAAAAAGCTTACGGTAAAAGGTGCCGTGTCAACAGGTAATGTTCAACCGGATTTAGAGGCTCCGCTGCTTACTATACGCTCTTTTTATAATTTTATTTATCCAAAATATTTACTGGAGAACATACAACAAAAATCAGGCTACCCTGCGGATTTAATAAAAGATTATTTCCGCTCTGTATATGGTCCCGATTTTTCAATACTCATCGAAGAAAAAAAAATTGCGGCAAACGAAGATACTTGTAATCTAAGCGGTGTTTTAAAAATAGCCATTCACATTCACATTCACTATTTAGATGTATTTGAAAGCTATGCCGAAATTCTTGATAAAATGAAATTACATTTTGATCTTTTTCTTACAACAAATACAATCGAAAAGAAATCGGCGATAGAAGAATATTTAAAAGGACATGCTGTAGGCGAAAGGGTAAAAGAAATCGTTATTACGGAAAACAAAGGCAGGGATATTTTACCATGGCTTAAAATTGCCGGTAAAATCAATTCCTACGATGTTGCGTGTCATTTTCACACAAAAAAATCACGTTTTGTAAATGAATGGATAGGAAAGTCATGGCAGCATGACATGCTCAATCTGCTTGTAAAGCCTATGTATACGATTATTAAAACATTTGAAGAAAACAAAGAAATAGGCATAATCATTCCCGATATACCAAGTATATATAATTGCAGAACGTACACGACATATTTTCGTACGCTTGGAGAAATACAAGACAAAAAAATTATGAATACGCTGTGGAAAAGAATGGGGTGTAAAAAAAAGATAAATTTTGATCATTATAATTCCATGGTTTTTGCTTATGGAAATATGTTTTGGTACCGTCCTGCGGCTTTAAAGCCGCTGTTGGGTCTTGAACTGGGCAGTAATGATATTCCGGATGAACCTGTTAAAAATGACGGCACAATTCTTCATGCTATTGAACGCCTGCCGGTTTATACGGCTTGGAATGAAGGTTTTGATTTTAGAATAATGACAAACCCGAACAGAGCATCCGGTATCGAAACGAGCATAACAGTATCACAAAATTTAAACTTAGGGTCGTGGCGGTACTTTCAGGCTTTAAAATTGGCTGTAAAAAAACTAATTTCTTAAATCGGCTGCCCTTCCCAAACGCCTTGAACCATAGGAACATTGCCTGCGGCAAGCCCTTTTTTTCTTGATTCAACAAGGCAGGAAAGCTCAAACAGCATATTTTTGTCAACCTGTTCGGCTATGGGATAAACATAGCGTACCGTTTCTTCCGTGTAACGGCGGACGAATTCGGGATTGTTTACAAAACCTAACGAGATCATATTGGATATGCGGTCTGCCGATTTTAGCACTTTTGCCTGCCGTGTACCTTTTTCAAGAATCCGCGTAAGGAACTCGACCTTTGTCTCGCCGTCCCTCTTGGTTACCTCCATAACAAGTCCGTATACGGCAGGACTGTCGTAATCAACCGATAATAGCTGATTACGGTTAAAATCCGGGACATCTTCCAGAAGATCGTGGACTATTGACGCCTTTAGCAGAACCGGTTCTATGTAGCCGTAGTCTATGAGTATAGTCATTGTGTCTAATTGATGGCGGAACATATTGCCGCCGCCCTCCCGCGATTTTCCTATTAACGTTGTGGCAAGCTGCATATAGGGTGCAAGAAATATTTCTTTTAGCAGCCACATTTTTTCATTGGTCATACAATGCTAACTTTATCTAGTTGACATTTTTTTTACAAGATATTAGACTTATTAAAGTAAGCCCTCTAATTCCCTTTCAGATGAAAATTTATAATGAGATTGCAACAGGATTTATAAGTGAATAATAACTCTAGAAAATATATTTTAACTACGGAGATTAGTTTATGGTAAGAAAAGCCCGAAAAGCGGAAGCTGCTGAGGATACTGCGCAGGAACAGAGCTTGTTTGAAAATTCAGGCGGTATTGATACCGCGCAGGTAGATGAAATTACTGTAGTCGGTGAGGAGCAGGAATCTTATGGCGGAGAGCTTGAAACTGTCTCTTATGAGGGCTTGAGCGAAAGCCCGCAGGATTTTCAGCCGGAAAACTCCGGTGAACGTCATGGTAAGGTGGTGGTAAGGGCAAAACCGCGCATTGCCGCGCGTGAAAGGCAGGAATACGACGGAGATGATACAAGGCGGGCGCGTCCGCGTAAGTCTTTTGACCGCAAGGATACATCACATCGCGGAACTTATGCGGGCACCAGTTACGGCGCTCTTGCAAACGGCAACCACTCAAACAATTTGAGTAGCCTTTCTTCGATTTCCTATCCTACGGGCCCCTTGCCGGCATTGCCGAAAAATCTGCCGTCTATGCCCGACCTTTACGGTAAGCCGGAGCCGCGCGAAGATGACGACGGCAAGCCCCGCCTTACTATAAATGAGCTTTCACGCCTCAATATGATGGATTTGCGTGAGCTTGCGGTCTGTTACGGCATATCCCACGAAGATTTAGTTTCACTCAAAAAGCAGGAACTCATACTCATTTTGTTAAAAGCCCATACGGATCGCGGGGGTATAATCTATGCCTATGGCTCGCTTGAAATTCTGCCCGACGGCTATGGATTTTTACGAAGCCCGCAGAATTCCTACCTGCCCGGGCCCGATGATATTTACATAAGCCCAAGTCAGATACGCCTTTTTGCCCTAAAAACCGGCGACACGGTTTCGGGACAGATACGCGGCCCCAAAGAGGGCGAGCGTTTTTTCGCAATACTGCGAGTGGAAACGGTAAACTTTGATGAGCCGCAGGTGGCTCAAAACCGTATTCCATTCGACAACCTAACCCCCCTCTACCCAAATCAAAAATTGAATTTGGAAACGGTAACGGAAGATGTTTCGGCACGTATAATCAATCTTTTCTGTCCCATAGGCAAGGGACAGCGGTCTATCATTGTGGCTCCTCCCCGCACCGGTAAAACCATAATGATGCAGAAGATCGCGAATGCCATCACACAAAACCACCCGGAAGTCTATCTCATAGTCCTGCTGATAGATGAGCGGCCCGAAGAAGTTACCGATATGGAGAGAACCGTCCGCGCCGAGGTAGTTTCGTCAACATTTGATGAGCAGGCGTCGCGCCACGTTGCCGTTACCGAAATGGCGCTTGAAAAAGCAAAACGCCTTGTCGAACATAAGCGGGATGTAGTCATACTATTAGATTCGATAACACGCCTTGCCCGTGCCTATAACCAGACAGTACCTACCTCCGGCAAGATACTTTCAGGCGGTGTTGATTCAAATGCCCTGCATAAGCCCAAACGTTTTTTCGGTGCGGCGCGTAATATTGAGGAAGGCGGCAGCCTTACGATAATCTCGACCGCTCTCGTTGAAACCGGCAGCCGCATGGACGAGGTTATTTTTGAGGAATTCAAAGGTACCGGCAATATGGAGATCAATTTAGACAGACGCATTTCCGACCGCCGCCTGTTTCCGGCAATCAACATAAAGAAGTCCGGCACACGCAAAGAGGAACTTTTGCTTACCGAAAAAGAAATGCAGCGTATGTGGATTTTGCGTAAATTTATCAACCCCATGGATGATATTGAGATTATTGAACTGCTAATTGACAAAATGAAGAAAAGCAAGAATAATGAATCATTCTTGAACTCAATGAATACCGGAACAGCTGGTATGGACTAAGATTGGACAACAAGAATCAGGAGATATAAATGAGAGAAGGTATTCACCCTAAATATGAGCTTACTACAATCACCTGCGCATGCGGTAATGTAATTGAAACACGCTCTACGGCAAAAGATATAAAAATTGAAATTTGTTCCGTCTGCCATCCGTTTTTTACCGGTAAACAAAAGCTGGTTGATACTGCCGGCCGCATAGAGCGTTTCCGCAAAAAGTACAATATCAAAGAATAGACGTATTAGTAATTATTATTATTCTTAACTTCAGCCAAAAAGCCGTTACAGCCATTCTTAATCACTAATCCTTATGTTTGCCAAGCATTGCACCCGTCCCGCGCTTTATGATAAAATGCTTTGTGGATGCGCTGAATTTCTTTAAAAACTTTTATGATGCCTTTAGACCTTTTTTGGATATTGCTATCCTTTCGTTTCTACTCTACAAATCTTATGATCTTCTTGTAAAAGCGCAGGGTGAACAGCTTGTTAAAGGCGCCGGCTTGCTGGCGCTGGTTTTTGCGATTGCCTTTGTTTGTCAACTGGATACGCTTCAATGGATTTTAAAGGCATTGCTGCCCGGTCTTGTTACCGCTGTGGCTATAGTTTTTCAGCCTGAGTTACGCAAAATAATCATAAGGCTGGGTATTACGGAAATATTCCGTCCCGACAATAAGCCCCGGCTTGGACAGTTAGAGGCTGTAGTAACGGCGGCGGAAATCCTCTCGGAACAGCGGCGCGGTATGCTCGTCGTTTTTCCCCGCAGAACAAATATCAAAAACATTATCGAAACCGGAACCAGAATAAACGGTGAAATATCATCAACATTGATCGTTACGGTATTTCAATTCGACGGCCCTCTTCATGACGGCGCTATGGTCATTCAAAACGGACATATAACGGCAGCCGGTTGTTTTTTGCCGCTTTCCGAGCAGCAGGACATTAAAAAAAGTTTCGGGACACGGCACCGCGCCTCGCTTGGTATGAGCGAACAATCCGACGCGGTTGTTTTGGTTGTTTCCGAGGAGACCGGCGCTATCTCCATAGCCTACGAGGGGCAGCTTTACTACGATCTTTCGCCGGCCGAAATTCAGCAAAAACTGCGTACCTTGTTGGATCGTGGGACAAGGGAAAACGCCGCTTCCGGTTCAAAAACCGATACGGATACCGCAGAAAATCCCGCGCCGGAAGCCACCGCCGATACGGCTGATAAAAAAGAGGATACCATAATTGGACATTAAAAAAATTATAGAAAAGGTATCGCAGAATTGGCCTGCAAAAGTCATCTCTCTGGTTTTGGCTATCTTTCTGTTTGAGTTTCATCACATAGACGCTTCGTCCGAAAAAACGCTTAACAAAAAATTGACAATACATAACAGTCAGGAGTTGACACTGGCAAAACAGATCGGCCTTCAAAATATAAAGTTGACGGTATCCGGAAACAAAGAAGATGTTGATAGTTCTACGGAAGATGATTTTGAAGTGTTTATCGATCTTGAAGAATACAAAACCATAGGGCATCAAAGTGCCCGTGTTCAGTTGTTAAAAACAGGGAATGCGCAGGGCATAAGCATCAACCTTGATCCTAAAGTTATTGAGATTGAGCTTGACAGGATCAAAAGAAAGTCGCTTCCTGTTATTCCAAAAATAGAAGGACAGGCGGCAAAAGGCTATTCTATTGTTTCGGAGCACATAACGCCCAGCCATGTTATTGTACAGGGACCTGAAAGTTTAGTTGATAAAATAAGTTCCCTTGATACAGAACCTATCGATCTTGAAGGAAGCAGGGTTGATATTTATAAAGTTGTAACAATAGTAACGCCGGAACCTCTTATTGTGCTGGTGGGCAGTTCGCAGGCTGCGTTTAACGCAGTAATAGGAAGCGTCAATACCGCTACACGCCAATTTGGTAATTTAATTATAAACGCCGTGAATATTCCAAACGGCTTTTCCGTTGAGCTTGACGTAAAGACGGTTACGGTAACTCTTGACGGAATAGAATCGGAATTATCCGAAATTCTTTTGGATGGGAATTTTTTAACGGTTGATTGTTCGGGAATTAATGACGAAGGTGAGTACGATCTGCCGGTTAGTATAATGCTGCCGGACTCGGTAAAACTTGTTTCAGTATTTCCGGAAACAGTATCTGTGGAAATCAAAAAGGTAAACTAATGGCGGAAAGCACGGAAAGCACAGGACTAAAAATATCCTACCAGTCAAAAGAGTCTATTGTTTGCCCCGTATGCAAAGCGGCTTTCCACCGTGAAGAATTGCTTTCCGGCAGCGGGCGTTTGATAGCAGGTTCACTTACCGACGAGTTACACAGACTCTATGAGCCGTCTGCAAAGTTTGGTGATATTTATCCGCTTGCCTATCAAGCTACCGTGTGTCCGGCGTGCTGGTTTGCGTCGATGGACGCTGATTTTACAAAACTGCCGGAAAATAAATGCGATGAGGCGCTGGAAGACGAGGAAAAACGAAAAGAAGAAGCCGCGCAGATATATCTGGATGTTGATTTTGAAAAACCACGGGGACTTCCTGCAGGAATAATTTCGCAATACCTTGTTTTACGCTGCTATGATTATTACCCTGCCGCAATCTCGCCGACCATAAAACAGGGGGTTGCCGCCTTGCGCGCCGGCTGGATGTTAGACGATCTTGATAAAAAAGAACCAGGACAAAATTATGATTGGCTTGCTGTTCTATTCAAGAAAAAGGCGCGTTTCTTTTATTCGCAGGCACTACAAAAAGAACAAACAGGTAAAGAGACACTTTCTGCCCTTGCAAATCTGGGACCGGATACAGATAAAAATTACGGCTACGAAGGCTTACTCTACCTTACCGGTCTTCTTGAATATAAATACGGCGATACAAGCGACCCCGAGCGCCGCCGGGCGGCAATTGATGAATGTAAAAGAACGCTGGCAAAGATGTTTGGTATGGGTAAATCATCAAAAAGTAAGCCGGGTCCACTTATGGAAAAATCACGCGAGTTATACGATGCCTTTGCAAAAGAGCTAAACGAATTCGACGAATAGCCCCTTCACCTTTCCACATGGTTTTTGTATAATTTAAGTATCAACTAATAAATACAAAATAGAAGGAGAGAAGCTTAAAACAGTGCGGTGTACTGTTTTGCCCCAATTCGTACAAGTTTACGTGGGATAAAAAAAGTTATAGGAGAGTTACTACTATGGCACAGCGCCAATTTCAAACTGAGGTGAGCCAACTGCTTCACCTAATCATTCATTCACTTTATTCAAACCGCGAGATTTTCCTTAGGGAGCTGGTTTCAAACGCATCGGACGCGCTTGACAAACTAAAATACCTCACGGTAGCGGATGAAGCCTACAAGTCGTTAAGTTTTGATCCGCGCATCGATCTGGCTTTTAACAAGGATCAAAAAACCATGACGATTAGCGACAATGGTATCGGCATGAACGAGCAGGAGCTTGCCGATTCGCTTGGAACAATCGCAAGGTCGGGTACAAAAGCCTTCCTGGAAAAGTTAAGCGCCGATGCGAAAAAGGACTCAAACCTGATTGGACAATTCGGCGTGGGCTTTTATTCGGCGTTCATGGCTGCCGATAAGATCGAAGTGATAAGCCGCAGGGCAGGCGAAGATGCGGCTTGGAAGTGGTCCAGCGACGGCAAAGACGGCTATGACATTGAAAGCGCCTCCCGCGAAACCCAAGGGTCTACGGTAATACTTCACCTAACGGAAGAAGGAACTGAGTATGCGAACCGCTGGTCAATCGAAGATATAATCAAGCGTTATTCAAACCATGTAGCGTTTCCAATCTACCTTACATACGACGAAAAAGAGTACGACGACAAGGGTAAGGAAAAAGGCTCCGTAACAAAAACCGACAGAATAAATTCCGGCACTGCAATCTGGCGCAGGGCAAAATCGGAATTAAAAGATGAAGACTACAATGAATTCTACAAACAGATATGTCATGACAGCGACGAGCCGCTTTTTTACATTCATACAAAAGCTGAAGGTACGCTGGAATATTCAACATTGTTCTACATTCCATCTAAAGCGCCTTTCGATATGTTCCACGCCGATTACAAGCCGGGTGTAAAACTCTATGTAAAGCGTGTATTTATAACAGATGATGACAAGGAATTGATGCCGGTATGGCTGCGTTTTGTACGCGGCGTTATCGACAGCGAAGACCTGCCGTTAAACGTAAGCCGCGAAATTTTACAGCAGAATAAAATTCTTCTAAATATTAAAAATGCATCGGTTAAAAAAATACTTTCCGAATTAAAAACTATCTCGGAAAACAACAAAGAAAAATGGAATGTCTTTTTAGAACAGTTCAACAGACCCTTAAAAGAGGGTTTGTACTCCGATTGGACAAACCGGGACGCGCTTCTTGAATTAGTCCGCTACAAAAGCACCGTTGCCGAAGGCTGGACAAGCCTTGCCGATTATACAAACCGCATGAAGAGCGATCAAAAGTACATTTACTATATCGCGGGCGGCGATGAACAAACTTTGAAGGCATCTCCTCTGCTTGAGGCTTACAAAGAAAAAGGCATCGAAGTTTTGATAATGAATCAGGAGATCGACGAAATTGTAGCGCCGCAGATTGGAAGGTATAAAAAAGATTCCGGTTCGGGCGATTCAAAAGAATGGGAATTACGTGCCGTAAACCGCGCCGGAGCGGACGAGGAGTTAGGCGGCAAAGAGGACAAAAAATCGGAAGACGAGGCAAAGCCCATCATAGAAAAAATAAAAACCGCGTTAGGCGAAAGGGTAAAGGATGTTAAACTTTCCAAAAGATTGCACGATTCGCCTTCCTGCATTGTAGCCGATACCGACGATCCATCTATGCAAATGGCGCAAATGCTAAAGGCGATGGGACAAACCGACGGTTTACCGGATATAAAACCCATACTGGAAGTAAACGGCGATCACAAGATCGTGCTGTCTTTAAAAGACACAGACGATAAAGATCGCATTGCCGACATAGCGGGCGTTCTTTTGGGAGAGGCTTTGCTTGTCGAGGGTGTCAAACTAAAAGACCCCGCCGACTTTGTAAAACGTTTAAACCGCCTGCTGATGTAGGCATTCAGATGCACCGGAGGCTAAACCGGCGCTTATAGGTTAGCCTCCGTGATGACGTATAACGTTAGCCCCATTTGATAAAGCCGGAGCGGTACGGATGCACAAGTGCCGGATGTTTAGGCAGTATGCGTACCGTTTGCCCCTGATAGCCCGTTTCGGAACATTCTATCTTTACCTGATATTTATAACCGTTGCCTTCTTTACCGGCGCTTTTCATTTCAACATGAGATGCGTTTTCAATATCACGTTTTTGAGGTGACAGTTTCCCGTGGTAAAGCTCAACCAAGACTTCATTGGGCGAAAGAGAGCCAAGCTCTATATATGCTGTTACGGTAAGATAATCACCCCTCTGCATTACGGGTCTTGCGTTCGACTCTATAGCTCCAATCTTTATGTTGTTCCATGAACCGGAAAGTTTATTAAAATAAAGCGCAAGCTCTTTTGACTCGGCATAATCGCTTTTAACAATACGCTGATAGTTTTTTAACGCGGGTAAGTAATATTTGTTTGAATAATCCATAAGCATACGGTGACTGGACATGGATTGTCCTATCTCTTTCATACAGTTCTTCATCATTTTGATCCAATCGCGGGGCAGTCCATCACGTCCTCTCGTATAGAACATCGGAATTATGTCATGTTCCAGAAGATCATAGAGAGCCTTGCTTTCGATTTCATCCTGCAAACCCTCATCGGCGTACATTTCGCCGTTTCCTATTGCCCAACCGACATTCGGGTTGTAAGCCTCGTCCCACCAGCCGTCAAGAATTGAGCAGTTGATTACACCGTTCATCGCAGCCTTCATGCCGCTTGTACCGCTGGCTTCCATCGGGCGGCGCGGGGTATTGAGCCAAACATCGCCTCCTGAGGTAAGGTAGCGGGCGACCGTCATATCGTAGTTTTCGACAAACACTATATGGCTGGTAACATTGTTCTCTTTTGCAAAATGGACTATGCTCTTTATCAATTCCTTACCCGGTATATCGTGCGGATGAGCCTTTCCTGCGAATATAAGCTGAACCGGACGCTTGTCATCGCGCAACAGGCGCAATAGACGCTGCGGATCGCGTAGCAAAAGGTTACCGCGTTTGTAAGTAGCAAAACGGCGGGCAAAGCACAAGGTCAAAGCGTAAGGAGAAAGTGCATCCTCGGCCTGTCTAATCTGCCTGTCAACCGCGCCGGAACGCCTGTAATGCTGTTTTAGGCGTTCCCGTACAAAGGCAACCAACTGTTCGCGCCGTCTTTCGTGCGTCCGCCAAAGCTCCTCGTCTGAAATACGATCCATACGGTTCCACACAGCAAGGTCTGTTGGTTTTTCTTCAAAGTTAGGTCCAAAATAACGGTCAAGCAAAGTACTCATACCGCTTGTTATCCATGTTTTAGGATGAACGCCGTTTGTTACGTGCCCTATGGGGACTTCCTTTAACGGCAGCTCGGGCCAGAGACCTTTCCACATATGCCGCGAAACTTCGCCGTGAAGACGTGCCACGCCGTTTGCATAAGCGGATAGCTTTAACGCGAGGACTGTCATACAGAAGGTTTCGCTGTCGTTAGCCGGATTTTCACGTCCCAAGGCAAGGAAATCATTCCAAGACAGACCCAAAATACCTGTCCAGGGTTTCATATATTTTTCAAGCAGGGGAATATCAAAACGTTCATTGCCCGCAGGAACCGGAGTATGAGTTGTAAATATGTTGGTAGCCCAAATCACTTCTCTGGCTTCGTTGAAGCTGAAACCTTTTTCCTGCATAAGCTCGCGTATACGCTCAAGGCTTAAAAAGGCGGCGTGTCCCTCGTTCATGTGCGTAGCGGCGGGATTTATACCCATAGCCCTGAGTGCGCGTATACCGCCTATGGCGAGGAGTATTTCCTGCTGTATACGCTTTTCCTTGTCGCCGCCGTAAAGCGAGGCGGTGATGTTACGAAAGTCCGGCGGATTTTCCTCAATGTTCGTATCAAGCAGGTACAAAAACGAGCGGCCGACCCTTACCTCCCATATCTGCGCGGAAGCCAGACGCCCTGCCAAATCCACGGAAATCGTAAGCGGTTTGCCGTCCTTGCCGGTTTTTCTTTCGACCGGAAGATTGTACCAGTCGTTTTCCGGGTAGCTTTCCTGTTGAAAACCATCGGCGTTCAAGTATTGCTGAAAATACCCCTGTCTGTAGAGCAGCCCTATACCGACAAGCGGCAGCCCCAGATCGGAGGAGGTTTTCATGTGATCGCCGGAAAGTATGCCCAAGCCTCCCGAATAAATAGGCAGGGAAACATCCATACCGTATTCCATCGAAAAATAGGCGACCACATCCTTACGTCCGCCCTTATACCAAGTTTCGCGTTTCTTGTATTTTTGAAAACGGTCATAAACTTCCCGTAAGGCTGCAAGATAGGAATCGTCTTTGGCAACCTCGATAAGCCGCTCCTGACTAACCATGCCAAGCGCGGTAATCGGACTTTGATGCGACTGCATCCAAGTGTCGTAGTCCAAACGTATAAAAAGCTGAATCGCATCATAGTTCCATGACAGCCATAGATTACGTGCAATCTCTTCCAGCGGCTTTAAAGAAGCCGGTAATTTAGGTTTAACGGTATATGTGGTAATATTCATTCCCCAATTCTATTAGCAGGCTGGTTTTTGATCAAGACTACTATCGCGGGCTGCAAGATGATAAGATGCAGTATTGCCCTTTAATTTGACACATAAGGCAATATACATCTACAATTAGATATAGTCTCGTAGAGGCAATAATCTTTTTTCCTAAGTTTGGAGGAATTATGAAACGTTTTACAGTCGCATTTGCTATGTTTGCTTTGATTACGGCGGGCGTTTTTGCCCAGCAGAAACTTATGGCGTACACCACGCTTGAAGAACCTCTGGCAAGAGAGCTTTTTGCTCAGTTTGAAAAAGACACGAAGATTCATGTTGATTTTGTACGCTTATCCGGCGGCGAGGCGATAGCCCGTTTGGAAGCGGAAAAATCAAAACCGCAGGCATCAATTTGGGTGGGCGGCGTCGGGCTTGACCATATCACCGCAAAATCCAAGTCTCTTACCACTCCTTATAAATCACGCGCAGCCAATAAGACTCCCGCCGAATTCAAAGACCCGCAAAATTACTGGGTAGGGCTCTATGTTGGGCCTCTTACCTTTGTTACCAATGTTGCTAAAGCCAAAGAACTTGGCATTAACCCGCCGAAAAGCTGGGCAGACCTCCTAAAACCCGAATACAAGGGCAGAATCCGTATGGCAAACCCAAATAGCTCCGGTACGGCGTATAACGTCATTACAACTATCAGAACGCTTAACAACAAAGACGAGGCAAAAGCCTTTGAATACCTTAAAAATTTAGACGCCAACATAGATCAGTATACTCAATCCGGCTCCGCGCCCGGTAAATCCGTAGCCACCGGCGAGATTCCCATAGCTATCGGCTATGCTCACGATCAGGTTAAGCTAAAGGTTGAAGGAGCGGATGTTGTGATAAACCCCCCTATTGAGGGTACCGGTTACGAGCTTGCCTCAATGTCGATTATTAAGAACGGGCCCAACGAGAAGAACGCGAAAAAACTCTACGACTGGATTCTTTCCGACAAAGCCGCGCAGGGCATATTTACAAAATGGTATGTAGTACTTGTTGCCGACGGAGCCGAAAAGCATCCTCAGGCTCTAAGCATAAAAGAAATAAAGACTATCAATCAGGATATGGCTTGGGATGGAGACGCGGTGAACAAAAAACGCCTTCTTGACGAATGGACGAATGACATAGGAAATAAACGCAGATAAGCAAAAGAATATAAACCACAGGGAAATATATGTAAACTCTTTACCTCTATGGTTAAGCTATTCATAAAGGGGGTTGCTGTTGCGTCAAAAAAGTAAACTCATAAAACTATTAGTAGCGTCGCTGGTTTTTGCCGGACTTGACGTTTGGATGAGCACCGCAATCGCGGGATCATTCCGCTCTTACTACGAGGATACAAGTCTTAAAGCGTTAAATCTTTACGCAAAAACCGCTCCGTCTGATGCTGCGGACGATGGCAGCGGCTGGGTGGAAGGTCTGCCGGATGTAGTAGAAGGCGGATTTGGGATGCTGTTTACCGTCGATGAAGACGATAATTTTTTACCGGCAAACGGTGATGAAACGGCGTACGCTATATGGGAAACTCAAAAAGACAGCGAAGAATTTGTAAATGCTCTGGACAGCGTTTACTACATGGTACCCTACAAGGTACCTTCAAAAATCAAAACTTCGTTGCTGAACCTAGAGAGTGGGAACGATTTCCCATCCTCCCTTAACGTGTACTTTTTGCCGGTAACAGACCCTTCCGGTTTCGATGTTGCCGGCGCGGCGTTGATCGCAGTTCCGGCAGGCGCGGGTCTTGCGTTTGAAAAGCTCCTTTTGGCTCTTGCCGTGATTGCTTGGGTTCTGTTTACGGTGATCCTTGCAATCGCGCTTCTCTCCCGCGATCCTGTTACAAGTTACAGTGTGCTGGTTTTGTTTATCATAACGGCCGCGTTCGTAGCCTACCCCTTGCTTGAGGCTGTACGGCTCACATTCACAGGCGAAAACGGGGCTTTCTCGCTTGATACTTGGAAAGGCGCATTTGCCTTTGAATCTATTTCCGCGCTGTGGGGATCGGTAAAGTTAGGAATAATCACGGCATCGGTCTCAACCTTGGTAGGTTTTGCTTTTGCCTTCCTTACCGAAAGAACAAGCGTACGCGGTAAAAAGTTTATTAGCACAATGGCTACATTGCCGGTAATCTCGCCGCCGTTTTCACTCACCCTGTCGATAATACTCTTGTTTGGCAACAACGGGCTTATAACCCATCAGTTGCTAAAACTACCCGAAGGCAGTTTTTCGGTTTACGGGCTAAAAGGGCTTGTACTGGTGCAGACGATCTGTATGTTCCCGATAGCCTATATGACTCTTTCAAGCGTCTTAAAGTCGATAGATTCAACGGTGGAAGACGCCGCGCTAGACCTTCAGGCGACACGGCTGCATACATTTCTTACAGTTACGCTGCCGCTTGCCTTGCCCGGCTTTCTTTCGGCATGGCTTTTGGTGTTTACAAACTCACTTGCCGATTTTGCAAACCCCTTGCTCCTTGCCGGTTCCTACCGCGTTCTTTCCGTGGAGGCTTACATTCAAGTTACGGGGCGCAGCAACTTAGGCGGCGGCGCGGCTCTGTCGCTGCTGCTACTTATGCCGAGCCTTACGGCATTCTTTGCCCAGCGTTACTGGGTGAATAAAAAAAGCGTTGTTACGGTAACAGGCAAGCCTTCTACACGCATTGCCGAGCTTGCCACAAAACCGGTACGTTTCGGGCTTACATTTTTTGTAGCCGTTTGTATAGTTTTCATACTCGCTCTTTACGGCACTATAGTAGCCGGCTGCTTTGTAAAAAACTGGGGGATAGACTATTCATTCACCCTTGCAAACATAGGAGAAGCCCTTTCCCGCGGCAAACAGGCTATAGCCAGCACGGTAACGCTTGCAGTTGCAGCAACGCCTATAGCCGGTATTTTGGCTATGATAGCCGCTCTCGTTGTAGTAAGACAAACATTCATAGGCAAGAAAGTACTCGAAGTTTTATTGATGACGCCGTTTGCCGTGCCGGGCACCTTGCTGGGTATTTCTTATATACTGGCGTTTAACAAACCGCCTTTGCTCCTTGTGGGAACAGCCGCAATCATCGTAATAAACTACATTATCCGGGAACTGCCCGTGGGACTTGAAACAGGCGCGGCCTCCTTGCGGCAAATTGATAAGTCGATAGAGGAAGCCGCCCAAGATTTAGGCGCGGATATGCCCAAGGTATTTACTTCCGTTGTGCTGCCGCTGATACGTCCTGCGTTTCTCTCCAGTATGTCTTACACCTTTGTCCGTTCTATGACGGCGGTAAGCGCGGTTATCTTCCTGATCTCCGCCCGCTGGTATCACCTTACCGTTCAGATATATAACTTTTCGGAGAATATACGCTTTGGGCTTGCCAGCGTACTGTGTACGGTGCTGATCATCATAGTGCTTGCCGCCAATGGAATTATGGGTCTACTTGTACGTGACAAGGGTTTAACAAATAAGAGGTTTTCGAGGTAACAAGAAAATTATTATAGGAGTTTAAAGTGAGTAAAAAAGAGAGTGTTTCGGTTACGCTTGAGGGTGTAACTAAGATTTATAAGGATACGCAGGGAAAGTCCGATGTTATAGCCGTTCACGAGTCGGACTTTGTGGTTAAAGCCGGTGATCTTGTTACATTGCTGGGACCTTCCGGCTGCGGAAAAACCACCACCCTGCGCATGATAGCCGGTTTTGATCTGCCTTCATCGGGGAAAATCCTGATCGGGCAGGAAGATGTTACCATGCTGCCGCCGAACAAGAGGGACACCGCAACGGTTTTTCAGAGTTACGGACTTTTTCCGCACATGACGGTGGGTGAAAATGTTGCCTACGGCTTAAAAATCCGCAAGATGCCCAACGCGGATATTGAAAAAAAAGTCATGCAATTTCTGGAGATGGTAGGCTTGGGTAAACACTACAACCGCGCTTCCGGGCAGCTTTCCGGCGGTCAGCAGCAGAGAGTGGCATTGGCAAGAAGCCTGATAGTGGAACCTTCCGTGCTTTTGCTTGATGAGCCGCTTTCAAATCTGGATGCCTTGCTCCGCGAGCAGATGCGTGTGGAAATCCGCCGTATACAAAAATCACTAGGCATTACCGCCGTCTACGTTACACACGACCGTATTGAGGCAATGAGTCTTTCCGATCATGTAATCGTTATGAAAGACGGCGAAATCAAACAGATGGGTCCCCCCAGAGAGATATACGAACAGCCTAATTCTACTTTTGTCGCGGGTTTTGTCGGGAAAGTAGCGTTTTTCCCCGTACAGGTACTCGAAAAAACATCAAATGGCTTAAAATGCAGTCTGGGTGAACGTATTTTTGACGGAGCGGGCAGCGCCCCGAATGTAAAAATAGGAACGGAAGCCCGCCTAATGGCACGCCCCGAATCTCTGCGCCTAGTTGAAAGCGGCAAAGGCTATGTGGAAGGCAAAATCCACATGAATGTCTACCTTGGACACAGCATAGAAACCTTTGTGGAAACCCAATACGGCGAAGTACTTATCCAAATCGACGACCCCGCTTCAAAAAAGGTCTTTAACGAAGGAGAGGCTGTTTCTATCGACTTTGAACCGGATCGTGTCCGAATACTGGGTGATTAGCGTTACTATACCTTGATGTTTTTCTTTATACCCTGCATACTGTAGTTATGGCGGATGGTGATTTTCTTGCAAAACTGAAAGAAGCTTTAGACGCTAGGCGAAATTGGTTTGAAGTTTCCGAGTTTCCTAAGATGAAGGAGGAATGCAGGAACTTTCATACTGCGATAAGTGCGATCTACGGAAATTTAACAAAAAAAGGGTTTATTGCGGAAGACCCGTATAAAAACGACAATAAAATTTCGGATATTGATGTTCCTGATTCATCGCCGATGAGCGAGAGTAATAGGCGCGATCAGATTGGGCTGCGTCTTGCCGCTTTAGACAATCAATTTGATTTTTTTGTAAATTTTTATCCGTTCGCCGTTGAAAACTTTACCCAGCCCAAAATAAAAATCATCTTAGGTTTGATTAAATATATAGACTGGGTTCATCTTTCGCCGGATGGCGGCAATGCCAATACACAGGCAATATCCACAATTATCACGGATGTCCGCAGACAGGGGGCAGGTGATCCGCTTTCCGCCAAGGTGCTTAGTGATGCCTTATTTACGCTTAGTAAGACAACCGCGTCCATATCTAATTATTTAAAACAATTAAGCGATTTTAACCGCGAGCTTTACAAGTTTGATCTGCGTATGAATGTTACATCGTCCATGTCGGTTCAAGAGGCAAACGCCGCAAATATAAAAAAGAAAATGTCTCAAACTATGCCGGGCGAAAGTTTTTATCCTGAACTTGCAGAAGAAGTGATAAAAGAGGATTTTTCCGGCGATTCAAAGAACTTGCAGGAAAAGCTGCTTAAAAAACTTGCCGTTGAGGGAGCAAAGCCTAAAACTGCAACCCAGAAGGTTTCGTTAAAGCCGATTTTAATTGAGGGACTTAACGCCATAGGTTCGTCAGGTACAAATATTAGCGAAATTATGGAAAAGGTAAAGGAAAATCACGAGTTAATGCAAAATCAAAGAAACAGTTTCTGGGCGAAATTAAAAAGAGCGTTTGCACAGATTACGAACGCGGAGCCGGAACCTGTTATCTACGAGCTTGAATACACCGATCCTAATAAAAATACTCCCGTAAAGGATAAGGTAAATTTTAACACTTTTAGCAGCGAGGTTGATAAAAAAACGGCGATTCTTGCCGCTATGGCGCCCAAAGGCGGAGCCGCAAAAAAACTTGAATCCATGGAAGAAAAGCAGTTGGTAGAATTACTTCAACGCAATATAAAAGATGTTCAGAGCTTTCACAAGACGCTTAACAATCTGGACGAGTATTTTAAAAATGAGATTAAAAAAGAGGATCGTGTAAAAGTACGCGGAATTAAGCCGGAATTATCAGCTTTAAAAAATGCCATAACCAAGGCAAATCAAAAA
Source organism: Spirochaetia bacterium (assembly GCA_025997755.1). The sequence continues at coordinate 27,071 of BNVA01000007.1, forward strand.
CTATACGATTACCATGCCATAAAAGAAGAGGAAGAACAGTTTAAGCGGCTTGGGATCGATACGGCCGGTTAGAATGAGAAAAACAATAACCGGCGCTGTACTCTTAATTACGGCAGCCCTATTTTTTTCCTGTAACGGCGCTCCCGATACGGTTTCCGAACAGCGTGGCGGCAGCTTTATTTTGGCAGCCGCAGAAGATCAAGATGACGGGGATAAGCCGGATTACGCTAAAGAACGTCCCTCGCTTGTAGACAGGGACACCCTAACGGTAACATTTTCGGGCAGCGATGCGGAATTGGATTTTCGTAAATCGTATCTTGCAAGCGAGGCGCAGTTTTATACGGCTCTCTACGAAGGACTGTTTTCTTACCACCCGCTGACTATGGAGCCGATAATGGCTGTCTGTGAGCAATGGAAACTTTCGGACGACAAAAAGGAATGGACATTCATACTCCGTAAATATGCGCGTTACTGGAACGGCGACACGGTAAAAGCGGAAGATTTCAAGGCGGGGTGGTTTTCGGTCATCGATCCAAAAAATGATTCCCCGTATTCTTCGCTGTTTGACATAATCGAAGGGGCAAGAGATTACCGTTTGGGAAAATTGAAAGATAAGGACAAGGTAGGTATAACCGCCGTTGATGATAAAACTTTAGTTGTACGGCTTAATTCGCCCGCTTCTTTTTTTCCTAGCATGCTGTGTCATCATACGTTTAGCCCTATACATCCGTCTATGTTGGGTGTTGAAGATTGGTCTAAGACCCCGCCCATTTCAAACGGCCCATACTATCTCTTGGAAAATAACGGTAAAACAAAAATTCTTGCAAGAAATGAACTTTACTGGGGCGCATCCGATGTTGAGTTAAAAAAAATAATCGCAAAATATGTTGATGACGGGGATGAATCGGCTGCAATGTGGAATTCCGGCGAGGCAAGGTGGATTTCCGGCGAAGTCAATATAGAAGCCCTAACCGATCTTTCCGGTATTGTGGTAAATCCTATGTTTGCCACTCACTATTACTACATAAGCTCGGCGCGTAAGCCTTGGAATAATTACAAGATCAGGCAGGCTTTGATTCTTTCCCTTCCTTGGGACAAGATCCGCGACGGATACCACCTGCCGGCGAAAACCTTGATCTACCCGATTCGCGGTTATCCTCAAATTGAAGGTGTAGAAACCACAGACCTTGAATTGGCAAAGAAATTGCTTGCCGAAGCAGGCTACCCGGACGGAAAGGGTTTGCCGCCCCTAGTGCTGCGTCTAAATCCGGCTATGGACAGCGCCCGTGTAGGCGGATTGATGTCGGCATCGTGGATGGATCAGCTTGGTATTCAGGTTAAAATTGAGGTGATACCCTTTGCAAATTACTTTGATTCCTTGAAAAAGGATGATTACGATGTGGGCACTTCTACATGGATAGGCGATTTTGCAGACCCGTACACATTTTTGCAGATGTGGCGGCGCGATTCAAATTTAAACGACGCTCATCACAATGATGATGAATATGAGACCCTCATAGACCGTTCAATGATCGAGGAAGGTGAAAAACGCTGGGAAACTCTGTCTAAGGCAGAAGAACTGCTGCTTGAAAGAGGTTCCGTTCTGCCGCTTTCGTACAGCTTCGCGGTTAATATCATAGACCTAAGTGAAGTTGACGGTTGGTTTACAAATGTCCTCGACATTCACCCGTTTAAGTACCTTTCGTTCAAAAGCTATAAACCCCTACCCGGTGTTGTGCTGGCAAAATAGCTTTCCCGCCCTAGCAAATTATTCTTATTTCTGCTATGTTTATGGTGAGAGAGGAACAT
>BNVA01000008.1 GCA_025997755.1 Spirochaetia bacterium
AATTAACTTTTGATATGTTGGCAGAAGGAAAAAGCTCCGCCGTCTTTCAGTTTGAATCCGATGGAATGAGAAAGGTGCTTGTTCAGGCAAAGCCAAACAAAATTGATGAACTCGCGGCATTAAACGCTTTGTTCCGTCCGGGACCTATGGCAAACATTCCCAAATTTGTTGACAGCAAAAATGGAAAAACGGAAATTAACTATCCTGATCCAAGTCTTGAAAGTATTTTATCATCTTCCGGTATTTTTTCTATTTCAAAGTCTGCAAGTTCCGCACTCTTTTTTCTTACAAGCGCAACCGCATTTTTAATAATGTCAAGGTTTACTAATCCTAAGAAATCCATTTTTACAAGACCGCAGCTTTCAAGCTGTTCCATTGTAAATTGACTTGCGATACCGCCTGTTGTAGAGTCTTTGTACAGCGGCACATAGTTAATTAAATCCTCTTTGCCGATGACTACACCGGCAGCGTGCAGACCGGAATTACGCGATTTACCTTCCAGTTTACGGGCAATTTCAAACAACTCCTGATAACGCGGATCCTTTTCAACGTTCGAAAGTTTTGGTTCATATTCAAACGCTTTTTTCAATGTCATTTTTGGCGCTTCCGGTATCATCTGAACGATTGCATTTGTTTCGGCTAATGGAATATCCAAAACACGGGCAACATCTTTTATTACAGCTCTTGCCGATAATGTTGAAAATGTAATTATCTGTCCAACCCTGTTTCTGCCGTATTTATTTGTAACATAATCAATTACTTCCGCCCTTCTTGCCTGACAAAAGTCAACGTCAAAGTCCGGCATAGACACACGCGCAGGGTTTAAAAAGCGCTCAAAAAGCAGTCCATACTTTAGCGGCTCAACATCCGTTATACGCAAGCTATATGCAACAATGGAGCCTGCCCCGGAACCGCGTCCCGGTCCTACAGGTATATCATTTTTTTTTGCCCAATTTATAAAATCCGCGACAATTAAAAAATATCCTGTAAAACCCATTTCTATAATAACTTTTAATTCATATTCAACCCGTTCGTTTACAGCATCTGTGCATAGCGGATAACGCTCTTTAATACCTTTGTATGTTTCTGCACGCAGATATTCATTCATGTTAGAATATTCTTTTGGTATTTCAAAGTCGGGCAGGTAATTTACAAGGTCATTTGAGGCTACTTTCGGAATTTCTGTGCTGCACCGCTCGGCAATCTTTAATGTGTTTTCAACAGCTTCCGGGTATTCCGGGAACAATGCCGCCATCTCATCGCCGGATTTTAAATAAAATTGATCGCCTTCAAAACGCATACGTTTTTCATCGCTGCGTTTCTTTTTTGTGCCTATACAAAGCAGGACATCGTGCGCGATGCTGTCTTGTTGTTCAAGATAATGTACATCATTTGTAACAACCAAACCAATACCGGTTTTTTTTGCTATCTCGATTATTGCGGGATTAGAATCGTTTTGTACTTTTAGCCCGTGATCTTGAATCTCTAAGAAATAATTATCTTTGCCAAAAAGGTCTTGAAACCACAATGCCCTTTTTTCCGCTTCATCTTTTTTACCTGCCAAAATTAAACGCGGAATCTCTCCGGCGACACAGGCGGAAAGACAGATCAATCCTTCGTGATACTTAACAAGAAGCTCTTCGTCTATACGCGGTTTGTAATAAAAACCTTCCATGAAAGAATAAGACGATAACTGCATTAAATTTCTGTAACCCTGCTCACAAGTTGAAAGCAGTACTAAGTGGTATGATTTTCCTTCACTCTTTTCGTCATCGTCATCGGAAAGAGCGATGTTATGTTTTAAACTGCTCCGTTCGTGACGCGAGCCTTGCGCCATATAAAATTCACAGCCGATTACAGGATGAATACCGGCGTCTTTGCAGGCGTCCCGGAATTTTAATACACCAAACATATTGCCGTGATCTGTTATTGCAAGATGCTTCATTCCAAAAGCCGCAGCTTTTTTTGCAAGGTCTTTACAGGATGCCGCACCGTCTAACAAAGATGAGTCTGTATGAACGTGTAGGTGTGCAAAATCTGTCATTACAATATTTCCCTGTCGCCGATAGAAAGTATAAGTTGTACTGCACCAACGGAGATTCCTAAATTTCGCGCAATTTGTTCATCCGACCAATTCATTTTTTTTAGGCGTATAACTTCATTTTGTGTCTGCAAAGACATAGCGCTTTTATCCGACAAATGAACTTTCCCTTCGTTTTCTTTTAGAAGTTTTCCGATAAGCTCAAATTGTTCGCTGCTTTCTTTTTTTGTTTTATTCATCCTTGTTTCCATGTCGGAAAGCCAAATACGCGCTTCGTCCATTTGTTTTATACGCGCTTCTAATTCTTTTAAAGTTTTATCAAGATTACCTGCTTTTTCCGCCGCTTCTTTTGTTTTTTCCGTGTCCGCCGCCAGTGTTTCAATTTCTTTGCGTATGTCTTCAAGTCCTAAACTTATACGCTGTACATCGCCGGAAAATTGCACTGCGGTTTTTTCCAAATTCTGCAGCGTATTAAAGTTCCGGTCAATGCCATCGGTAGTTGTTTCTAATGCTTGATTTTTCTTTTCCAAACGCTGGTATTTTTCTTCGACCTCTGTCATTGAGTCGATGAGCTTTCTAATTTTTACTTGAATATCCTGCAGCGCATCATCCGTACTTGTAACATCAACAAGTTTTTCTTCAACAGATTTTTGTGTCTGTAATAGGCGATCAAAATCTTTTTCCATACGCTCAAGTTTGTGCTGTTCCATTTCAAATTGAGACATCTTTGTACTAAGTTCATCTTCTATGCGTTTAATTTTTGTAATTTTTGATTCAATATCTATTAGTTCCGCACGGCGTAAATTTGTTTTTTCTATCTCGGCGTTTAGATCATCTATGCGGCGGTTTAAGTTTTGCCGCGCCTCCTCCGCCAGATCAATAATTTTTGTTTGATCAAAGAAGTTTTGTATACTGTTATTTGCATTCTTAACCAAGGTTTCCAGCACATGTACCTTCTCCTCGGTTTGTGATAAGAGTTCAGAACGCTTTTCGTTAAGCTCATCTGTAAGATCGTCAATTTTGTTTTTAAACACGGATAGCTGCTGATCGTTGTTCTGCGACAATTCTTTGCTCTGTTTTCGCAGGTCATCAATGGATGCTGTTATTTTTGCAATTTCATTATTACAATTTGATTGGTACTTTTCAATTTCATTGTTGGATGAGTCAAGCAATTCCGCAATTTCTGCATTTTTTGACTCAACTTCGGCGAGAGCGGCTTTTTGAGCGAGTTCAATATCACGCTGATAAGCCTTCATGGTCTCACTGTGATCCAAGGTAAGACGCTTCGCCTCGTTTTTGAAATTTGCGTCCGTGCTGTTTCGTATTTCATCAAGGTCTGTTTTAACTTGATCCTGATATGTTTGTATTGTTTTTTCCGCCCTGTCTGTATAATTGCGGACAACGCCTTCCAAGTTGGCGGCGGATTGTTTTACAAGGGAAATTTCGCCGTCCAGCCTGCCGTCCAGCTCCGTCTTTTTTTGCTGCAGCGATTCAGTAATAATACGTTCAAGTTTTCTGCTTTCGATATTTAAATTTTCTTCAATGTCAGACAGCCTGCCGGTTAAAGTTGTTTTATATTCTGCAAGCGTATTATCAATAGTTTCTCCGCGCTTTAAAAGATTCTTTGAAAAATCGTCTTCAAATATTTTTAAATTTGCGGACACCCTGTCATAAGATTGTGTTTTTAGCTCATTTATTTCCTGATTGATCGTATCAATACTTGTTTGTAGTCCGTTTATCATGGCACTGAAGTCGGCGCTTGTTTTTTCCGTCATATTTCGTAAATGTTCCCGCAGTTCATCGTCAAGCGTGTGAACATCGTTTGCAAGGTTTTCAAGCGATTCAAATTGTTTATTCTGTGCCTGCCGGTATTCAAACAACCTTGCATCAGCTTCTTCCAAACATTTTTTATTAACTTCTTCAGCCACATTTCCAAGACGGGCAACAAGATCCGCTACGGTTTTATCAACATCACTTTGATACTGGTCAATTTTTGCCGAAGCTGCCGCCAATTTTTCGTCTGTATCTTTTTGTGTGCCTATAGTTTTTTCTTTAAGATTAACAATTACACCATCAATATAATTTACTTTTTCCATCCATTGACTATTAATGCTCTGCTGTTCCGATAAGATCTTACTCGTTTCGTCCTGCCAATTATCTTTTGCGGTATTTACCTGCGTGTTTATCTCATCGATCCTGCTGTTAACCGAATCGTTAAGATCGGCAATTTCGCCTAACAGCTCTTTCTCTACATCTTTTTTTCGTTTGTTAGATTCTTCTATCAACGCTTTAAAAGCTTTGTTCTCAATTTCATCTGCCATGCTGCCCGCGTTGGTGAGCGCAGTGTTAAGAGCTTCGCGCTGTTCTTCAACATCTTTGCGCACAGATTCCGCCGTTTTTTGAAGATCGTTTACAGTTGTCTGTACAGAAATTAAAATCTCCTCGGAACTTTTTGCAACCGCGCTTTTTGTTCCGCTTTCTATACGATCCTGCATTTCGTTTAAACTTTTATCAACCAAGTTAATTTTGTCTTTAAAAGATAAAAGCATAGTCTTTGTATTTTCTATGTAAGCTGATTCATCTTGAATTCTGCTTAGATTTATCTGAACACGGGCTGTCATATCGTCTAATTCCGAGAGAGAATCATTATAAGAATTTATGCTTGTGCTTATCCAGTTTAATTTTTCTGCCTGCGTATCTAATAGTGTGATGTTTTCCTGAACCCTGCCAAGCAATATTTCTGCCTGCTTCATTGTACCTTTCAGCAATATGCCGCTGTCGCGCAACGCAGATTCTTTTTCCGCTACAAAACTGCTTAACTCTTTTTCCAAATCTTCTTTTAATTTTTTGCCGTATTCTTTTGCAAGTTTGGTTGCTTTGCTGCTCTGATTAAGGTAGCGGAACAAAACCAAGAGAAGAAAGACAATTCCGATTGTAATAAGATTGCCTACCGACAGAAAACTCATACGGCTTCTAGCCTAGCACAAATCGCTGTAATTGACGATAGTCCCTAAAAACAAAATCGGCGGCGGATTTTGGCGGGGGCAAAGGCTTGCGCCAGATAAGCGCCGCGCTCATACCGGCTTTTTTTGAACCTTCAACATCATAACGGATGCTGTTCCCAACGTATAATATCTTTTCGGGCGGTATTTCAAGACCTTCGATTAGCTTGTTGAAAGGCTGGATATGTGGTTTTAATGCGCCGGAAAGCTCGGAGCAAAGCTCTAAATCGAAAAAATTGGACATTTTTAGCTTTTTTAGCTTTTCTTCAAGCGGAAAATCGGAAAGAAGCCCTAGTTTTATGCCGTTTTGTTTAAAAATTTGCAGGGTTTCCATAACATTCGGGAATAGTTTTATGCGGTCAAAAACAAGCGGCCATGCGGCGTAAATTCTTTTATCGATCCTTTTTTTTGCGGCTCCAAAATCCGTGCCAAGTCTTTCCGCAACAAGACCAATCTGAGCATCGTAAAAAGCCCCCGTGGTTCCGTCAGCCCTCAGCTTTTTTCTTGCTGCGTTGTAGGCAAAAGCAAGCGGCAAATCCTTGAAAAGGCAGGGGAAAATACGACGGTAAAAATTAAAGTTATGATATAACGTTCCGTCTAAATCAAAAGCAACCGCATCAACCATTTTCAGAGGACTTTACACCCAGAATATCCCGCCCCCGGGACACCGCATCGGGTGCAATATCCGCAAGAAGGTCGATAAAGTTCATATCCGCAAAACGCAGCGCCCGGCTTACCAAAAGCGGTATGGGGCTGTTAGGCTCCTGCTTCTGGAAATATTCGGCTCCCTTACGCAGCATCATCAGGGCTTCCGTACGGGAATTTGCCTGTGCCGCCGTCTGAAGGTTTATGGCTGCCGCACCCGGCACAGCCCCTTCCGCTGCCGCCGAAGCCTCATCTCCGCCGGTCTGCGTACCAAGACCTTGTTGGGCATTGTAGAAGGTAATCAACCGCTCCGTTTCCTTGGCAAGGGAATCCATGCTTATTGAGTTGTCCTTCATTTTTTCGTTCATAGCGGCACACAGCGCCTCTATGGATTCTTTAAGGCTTATGGCATAATCAAGCTGCGCCTGAATCTCCTCGGGCGGCACCGACATGATCTCCGCCCTAAGCAGGTTGCCATCCACAACTTTGTCTCCGGCTTCAAGCTCGTTGTTGGCGATCATCAAATCCCTTAGGGTATAGGTTTTGGAAGGAACCAGCCGTGTCTCCCTAAAACGCAGGATAAACATTACCGGATCATTGTAGGCATCCGATTCGGGGGACAGCATGGCAAGAATATTCAGCCGCTCCAGAGGATCAAAATCATCATCAGGGTCTAGGCGGGGATACATTTCTTCCCAGAGATTCTGTACCAGAAACACCAACAGTTTGAAAGCGGAACTAAGCCCCGGCAGTCCTTCCAAGGCGGTCTGGGCAAGCGCAAGATAGGCGGCAACTCTTAAATCCCGGGTTTTGCTCCATAGTTCAAGGCAATTTTTGGTAAGCTTCTTCCAATCAGGCCCGCGGCCTTCAACGGTGGACTCCCCCATGTGGCTGTCCGGCACTTCCACGGCAAGACTGTCCATCTCCATATACAGCGGATCGTACTCAAGAGCTGCCCCCGCAGGATTTTCCCCCTCCAGCACAACCGCTAATGCTTCGGAATCTATCATTTTACCAGCCTAAGGCATAAATTTTTATTCGTCAATTGCTCGTACCGGCTGTTCCGGCAGGCTGAATCTCGACGCCGCCCGGGGAAAAAATCCGGCGGTTTGCCTCGACCACGCCGTCCATCACGGTAATTTCGGGCCATGTATCGGAATCGTACCAGTCATCAATACCGGGGAGTTCTGTACTAAAGTCTACCGTAACAAAATATACATATTCACCGGATTGATCCGAGATGTAAATGGGGATATACCGTTTTCCGTCTTGGTCACGGATACCGTCTTTCTTCAAGTAAAGAGAAAAAATTGCCCACGGGTTATTTATGCTGAATTCAAAAACCGGGGCAATATCCGTGGACATAACATAAAACTTGAACCGCAGTTCACTATCGGTAACATTTCCCTGCGCAAGGGCGGTTTCGGTTTTTTCGTAGGTGGTAAAACGCTGGGTATTTCTTCCTGAGCTTACCTCAATATACCGGAATCTGTTCACAGCGTTTAGCTTACCGGGTATGGAAAGACCGCTCTGGACATCAATGGGTGGTTGATTTACCGTCCACACCAGCGGCTTTCTCCGATCTGACGCAGCTACGGCGATTTTCTGGATCGTCTGTGCCCATTTTTTTGCAACGCCGCCCCGAAATACATCCCGGTGAAGTCCTGCAACCGGAGAAGTATCGGCCTCAGCGCCGGGAACAATACCGGCTCCCAATTCGGTAAGCAGCCATGCGAAGTCGCCTATTTCCTTTAAGGACAGCGCTCCGTGAATCGTGGCATCGCTGCAGAAGGGGAAGGAGTTAAAGGCTTCCATGTTCACGCCGAATTCTTCCAGCCTATGGTTATAATAGTTGTCGATAAGAATGTTAAAACCGTTTTCTGTAAAGGCGTTCCACCAGCCCACGGACAGTTCTTTTACTTCCGAATAGGCGGTCATATAGATGTCCTTAACGGCTTGCACTTCCTCTAGCTGCAGAGTCTTAAAAGCCGTTTCCGGGTCTGCGGGCAGCCGCGACCATGCGGAGAGCATCTTATTGGTATTATCATTAAAGAACATAGACAACAGGACAATTTTGTCATTCATGGAAGCCGTATAAGCCGCTTTTTTCTTTACCACAATTTCCGTAAGCAGGGTATCGTCAATCTGGTTGAGAAGCTCCACGCTCTTTGTATACAGGGTCTGGATCACCGAATTGATCTGATAAGATTGGTAGTTGCGAAGGCGGGCTTTGTAATCCGTCCAGTTCGTAAGTTTAGGGTATGCTGTATCGGGGAAGGTACCCCAGTAATCAATATAATGCTCCAGATAGCTTCTAAATGCTTCAAACTCCTGAAAGTAGGCAAAGCTCTTCTGCATCTCAGGATTGTTATAGTGGGCAAAAAGTTGGGCAAAATAGATAAAATCCCCCACCATGCTTTTTACCACTATAGGATCGTAACTTTTATCATAGATAATTTTTCCTAAAAGAACCTCCATGGCTTGGTTGGAAAAGGTAAAGATATTTTCGTCTTTTGATTTTTCCCTAACTGAGGCGGCGATCTGAGGCTCGGTGGAGGAGAACAGGTCAAGCCCCGATTCTATCACCGTATACCGGTTAAGGGTTGCCAGAGCCAGCATCATATCACGTTCACCTGTAATAAGCGATGCAAGGCGCTCGTTTGCTTCCATGGGTTTGACAAATGAATCGTAGCCGTCGGCGGCTGTCTGGATAGCGGCTTGCAGTTTCTGCCAGTTCTGCATAAATTCCGCTTTACGCAGGGTTTCCGGTGTGATTAATTCCGGCGCGGCGGCAAGATTCAGTATACGCTCCACAGCTGCAAATAGGGACATGGTTTCCTTGGGGTCGTCGGTGATCTTTTTGGTCATAAGATCATTGCTGTTCAAGCCCTGAGCGGTACGGCGTAGATCGTCAATCTGGTTGCTAAGCCCACGTGAGAAATTTCCCCGCAGACTTCTGATACGTCCCATCGTAATCTGACCAGCATCCGCAAACCTAAGATTGCTGCCTACCTTCTTTTCCAGAAACTTCATATCCGCGTTAAAAAGATTTGTGTACTCGGTGGTTGCCAAATTGAGCACCGGAAGTTGGAATAGGGAATTGCTTATATGATTATCGCTAAAGATGTCGATATAACCGGGATTCAGAGATACACCCCTGATTACTGCGGAAATAGCCCTGTTTTTGCTGATATCGTCAAAGATAGACCGTCCGTCATTGATCAGTTCGTTCTGTGCAACGGAAAGGTTCTTCCATTCCGTTACCTGCTGCCGCAGTTCGTCAATGGATGCCGCCTCGTTGATATGGGCGGCGATGGAGTTGATCCGCGTATAGTTGGAGATTATTTGATAGCAGATCATTACAAGGGTTTTCATTTTGCCGTACAGGGAGTCAGGATATGTCGTAAGCCGATCCCACGCATTCAGCATGGTGTTCATAGCGGCCTGTCCGGCGGTAACAAAATCCCCGGATAACACATAGTTGCTTTCCGTGCTGAACATGTGTCTCTTGTCATACCGGCTCTGATAGCTGTTCAAAAGATCAATGCTGTCGTTGGAAATATTGGGCATCAAAAATTTGAGCATTGCAAGTGTCTGGAAGTCCTTTGAGGAAAATATACGGTAGAAATCTTCGTTTTTTAGATCCTCCAAGAGAAGGAATGAATGGACAGCCTGCCGCATATTCGCATCCAGTATAACCGGACGGTTCTGATATTCTATAAACTTTTGCCCCAAACTTTGAATTAACGGCGCCCTGACCATAAGACCGAAAACCTGATTATGTACAAAAGCCCGGTCGCTGTAGCCCATGTTTGGGTTAGCCCCGAAAAACATTAAGGATGCCATTTTGAACCCCAAGGGGGCGCTCATATTACGTTCACGGTAGGAATATATCTCGTAGAAATACTGCACACGGGATACGGATACGGAGTTATTCCACCAGTCTACGGAGCTGTTGTCAATAACATATTCACCGCTGGCATCACGGGTAATAAGTGGGGATACATGAGGTATCCTTGCCCGGAAAGAAGCATCCAGTGTAGTGTAATAGTCTACCGCCGGTGACAGGGACATACGGAATGCTTGACCCCGGAAAATGGCGCTGGAAAACCAAACTATGCCTGTAACGAGCAGTCCGGCGGATAGGGCATATAGGGGAATAAATTTCTTTGCCTGTTCCTCAAAGGTAAAAATCGCGTTGGGCGAGGGTGTAAAGATAACCTTGTTTAATAAATCGCGTATAAAATACGAGCGTGTATTGGCGGGCTGTACATCCGTAAGCGGGAACTCGTCCACCTTTTTACCCGCCAATGCGGCAAGCCCCTGACTTAGGGTTATTCCCAAATCCGTGGCGGAGGTAAAATATATCCCCTCAAAAACCATGTTCTTGGAGCCGTGAAAGTTATTCTCGCTAAAGAGGGTGTTCAGGTAAGTATTCAGATTTTTGTACAGTGTGGCGAAGTTTTCTGGAAACAGGTACATCTTGCCCGTAAGATCCATGCGGCTTCCTGCGCCGGGAAGTTTAAGGGAAACCGCACGGGAGATCATGATCTTCTTGCAGCCTACCCGCAGCCGTTGCAGCAGGGCGTCCCAGAATTCTTTAAAAGTAGCGGTTTCGTACAGTCTGGTGGTATTGCTAAAACCCAGTATCTGGTGCCGCATTTCTTCTGGAATTCCCATGATATATTCCCTAAAGCCGTCCACCATATCCAGCTTGGTCACCACCACCTGACAGGGAAGGTACATACCAAGGGTGTGGAAAAGCTGACTTAGCTCGGTTGCCATAAGTATTGCTTTTTTCTGGGAAAGCATATCATCGTCTGCCAGCAGTGAGTCTGCGGGGATGGTTAAGATAATGCCGTCCAGCGGCCGGCGGCGGCGGCGGCGGTAGAGCTGTTCGATAATGTAGTTCCATTCCGCGCTGGAACCGTCCAGCCAGCGATCAAAAAAGACGTGTCCCGAAATATCGCAGACCACACTTTTTGCACCCAGCCACATACGTACCGGCAGACTGTCCTTGCCGTTGCTGTCTTCTTTGGCGGTTTCCACTGCGGAAGGGATAAGCTCCAGTTCGCTGGTACTGAGCAGCGACGATTTACCCGAATGGGGTTCACCCAGCAGTATATACCAAGGAAGGTCGTAATTTTTGCGCTTGTACTGGGCGGGCAGGGCAAAACCCTGATTTAACAGAAAATTTATCTCCTGAATACGGTCGGAAAGTAGATTTTTTACCTTGTTCTGATCTTCCCCGCCTTTTACCAGTTGGGCAACGTGCCGCCAGACCATGAGGTCTTTTAGGATGTTCCGCGTCTCCTTTGCCTTGATCCTCTTGCGCTTGATTTTCTGGATCAGGGGTATCCCCACAATTAGTAATATTAAAAGCAGCGCCACGATAAAAATGATTCGGGCTGTGGCATTGGTTTTAATAAGTGTAACAGCCTGTGGTATCATGGAGAGCATATTTTTCATCTTATGAAAATATCCTTAAGGCTTTAGCACCCTGGATGGCGAAACAGGGCTTGGAATCGCGCTCTTTACCACACGGGAAAGAGCATCACGGTACTCAAAGGTTGCCTTACCGAAGCTGACCAAGTTTACCGCCAGCGAGATAAGTAAGAAGATGACGGAAAACACCAGCACTCCCCGGACTATCTTGACTAAGCGGTGATGCTGGGGCACAAGTGTTTTCTTTTCCGCAGAGATGCGTACAAGGGGCTCCGACTGAATATCCAAGGCTTCCGGGAACTTTTCCGTGCAGCGCTTCATGGTTTCTTCAATGTATGCACGGTCGTTGTGGTAGATCCCCTCAAACCCAAGTCCCAGCATGATATAGTAAAGGCTAACCGAATCGCGGGCAGTAGGATCCTTTAGAGCATCGTTAAGCAGGTCGAAAAACTTCTCGTCGCCCGAAAGCTCGTTGTACTTCCGCGCCAGCACCTGCCAGTCCTTGCTAAAGGGAAATTGCCCCTCCTTAACCATGTAATCAATAAAAAACACAAGGGAATGTTCGATTTTTAGGTATTCCTGTAACAGTTCGGGAACCTTGACCGCCTTCTCCTTGGCATCTTCCAGCAGGAATTCAATATCTTCCTGAAACTTTTCTTTGGCGGGATGGCTTCCCACATTAACGTACTGCCAGTAATTACATATACAGGTAAGGATGGGATTGCATATCTTTTCCAGTTCGCTAAGGCCGGCGCTCATGCAGAGCCCTCAATGATAGTGATAAAGAGACTAGCCTCAAGGACGGGGAAGACCTCGTGCGCCCAGTCAATCAGTACTCCCTTCTCCTGACACATCTCGTTCCATATACGGGTGGATTCCGCAAGCTCAAGTTTAAACCACTGGGTATTGCTTAAAACCGGCAGGAAGCGGGGAGGGTATTGCAGTTCGGAAAGTTTGACGCCTCTAACCCGTACATTCTTTGCTCCGGGATTTACCAGCTTGAAGGTATCTCCCAGTTCAAGGGCTTTGGCAGTCTCACGTTCACCGGTTTCGGTATGCACAGCAAGGTAAATATCGTTGGCTTTGATGATGTTTTCCATGCTAAGCGGGGTAAATAGGTATGCGCCATCGTCGATAGGGGCAAAGTTCAGACGGGTATAGTGTATACCCCCTTCCGCCGCGATAAATGACCTTATATCCTGTATGGTCGTCATAAGCTGCGGGGCGCTGTCGTGGTGTATATACTCTTTTATATCCCGAATATCGTTAATCGGGTTAATGCCCATCAATTCAGCCAGAAATGAGGTGAGTTCCAGATAGAGCGCGAAAGGCGAAATACGCCCCGGTGAAAGCAGCATTGTAAGCCGGTTTTCGTAGAGGTTCAGCACCCGCAGCATCAGCGCGTTATAGGCATCCAGACCGGTAAAATTTTCGGGTTTAAACTTGATCGACGTCAGGCTGTTTTGTACTTTGTCCCGGCAATGGCGGGTATCCACCAGCAGGTTATAGACCATGCTGAAAAGTGGGCTGTCGGTACTGAGCAGAACATAGGGAGGGATATAGGTGTCGTCTACCGTTACCTGTACCGACGATTCGTGGGTAACAATCTTCAGTTTCAAAACCGGTATTGCTTGCATATCCCCCGCGTCATCAAGGTTGGTGATAAGCCGGGCGTTTATCTTCCGGGTAACAACAGTAATCTCGTTATCCCCGAAGTTTTCATCCCGTATCTGATGTTCTTTGGCTATATAGAGCATCTTGGACTGCGATTTGGATTCGTCTACAAGGTTACCCTCCAGTTCCGACCAGAGCGGCACCGCTATGCTGATAGTAAGCTCGCTGGGATAGGTTTTTAAAACTTCCCCCAGATCAAGGGGCTTTAGTATAACGTTACCCGGCTCGCTCAGTTCAAGCCCGTCCGGCATAATCGCCGAAAAGCGCTTTATCACAACCCGTGCGCCGGTAAGCGCCTCGGTATCAAGTTCAAAGTCGATAAGTCCGTTTGCAAAGGGCAGGGATAACTGCCGGTTCAGCCTTGTATACTGGGCGTTTAACCTCTGCATATACTGAAAATGGTGGGGCTGTAAAAACTGACCGCTATTCCAGTGTAGAAATTGTTCAAAACGCATAGCAACCTCTTATTTATTGGCTGGTATATCAGGCGGCGGCGCCCGGCGGGGATCCGTCGGCTTCTCTGAAACTTCGGTAATCCTCTTAGGCTCAACCTGAAAATATATATTCTCCCATTGGGTAAACTGTTCCTTTACATCAATCGTGAGAATTCTACCATCCCCTGATTTCATATCGGCAGAATAGGGCAAATTAACAAGAAGAACAATTTTGTCGGGCTTTCGTTTAACCCACTTCTTCCACCCTAGCTGCCGGTAATTAAGGGTTATAGGAGCGGTGATCTCCTCGGAAAATCGTAGTGTATAGGGGGCTGCCGATTTCCGTAAAGCGCTGCCGGTGGCAAAATAACTCTCCACCCCTGTTGTTTTAATTTCGTCCGCCATACCGGAAGTAACAGCGGTGATGTCCACTTCTATGGAGGGATAGATACCGTAGTAGTCCAAAAGCTCTCTTGAAATACCTACGGTGATACGGTAATGCTTATAACAGGAAGCCAAGCTTACCAGAATCACCGCCAAGAGTACGAACCACGCGGCGTTTTTGAGTTTCATATCAACCCCCTTTCATATTTACTCCATTGTAACGGCAGGGTTACCGTTTAACAAGACCGCCATTGCCTCTGTTTAAAAATAATGTTACAAATGAAGTATAACAGCGGTAGCCTAGCAACCCGCTTTAACAAAACGAGGTTAAAATGAAAAATTACCGGTACCTTGATCTGGTTACCGCCTTCTTTGTGACGGTGCTGATCATTAGTAATGTAGCGTCATCGGCAAAGGTTGTAGATTTACATGGTTCGATTTTTGGTATCCCGTTAGCCTTTGATGGCGGCACCCTGCTCTTTCCGCTTTCATATATTTTTGGCGATGTTTTAACAGAAGTTTACGGTTTTAAGGCGTCGCGGCGGGTTATTTGGACAGGTTTTGCCGCCCTTGCCCTTTCCGCGATAGTATTTTTCCTGTTACGCGCCCTGCCATCCGATCCGGTTTGGGAAGGATATGCGGGAAGCGCAGCCTACGATGCAATACTCGGAGGAATGAGTACCGGAGGCATCGTGTTTGCAAGCCTTGCCGCCTATCTTTTGGGTGAATTTTCAAACTCCGTAGTGCTTTCAAAAGTAAAAATATTGATGAAAGGGAAACTACTCTTTGTCCGCACAATAGGCAGTACCCTTGTAGGCGAGTTTGTAGACAGTCTTATTTTTATTCTTATCGCAACGCTTACCGGAGTTTTTGTATGGGAACTTTTTTGGACTCTTGTCATAACAAACTATATCTTAAAATGTCTTATAGAAATAATTATGACCCCGCTAACCTACCTAGCCGTTCATAAACTCAAAAAAAACGAAGACGTTGATGTTTACGATAACGGTGTCCGTTTTAATTTATTTCCTTTGGGCGGCAAGCAATAGGCGGACGGATGCTATACCCCCTTGACATATTTTTAAAACATATTAAACTAATTGAAACATGGGGAAGTAAGGTGAAATTCCTTCGCAAGTGCGTTACCGTTATAGCCGGGATACCAAATGGCGGCATACCTTTTTGATTGACCGTTTTTCATATTCTTTGCGCATACCTAGAATGTGAATTTGATAGTAACGCATTTGCCCCAAATTTTTTATAAGGGGGCAAAGTTATGAAAACTTTGTACAAATCCATGACAGTTATATTTTTGTCAATCGTAAGCGCAGGGTTGGTTCTATCTTGTGCAAGCTCGCAGCCGCAGGGAACCAAAAAGCCGGTTCTCCTTGTGGTGAGCTTCGGTACGAGTTTCGCGGAAAGCCGCGCGGCAACAATAGGCGGGATCGAAAACGCAATTACAAAGGCGTATCCCGATTATGAAGTGCGCAGGGCGTTCACCAGCCAGATCATCATCGATCATATTAAAAGAGACGGCGGGGAGAAAATCGACAATGTAAGCGAGGCGATTAAAAGGCTAAGAAAAGACGGCGTTAAAGAAGTTGTAGTTCAGCCCACACATATAATGAGCGGCATAGAGTACAACGAGTTGGTGGATACTTTTAAAGCGCAGGAAAAATATTTTACAAGCGTAAAATTCGGTAAACCGCTGCTTTCAAGCGATGCGGATTACAACAGGCTGGTAACCGTACTTACCGATGTAACAAAAGAATATAGCGACGGTAACACGGCAATAGTTTTTATGGGACATGGGACGGAGCATAGCGCAAACGAAACTTATACGCGTCTTGCAAATTTGATAAAGCAAAAGGGCATTACAAATTATTATATAGGCACAGTGGAAGCGGCGCCGTCGTTAGACGATGTAATAAATGATATATCAAAGACAAAAGTAAAAAAAGTTTTGCTCCAGCCGCTTATGATAGTCGCAGGCGATCATGCGAATAACGATATGGCAGGCGACGAGGACGATTCATGGAAAACGATAATTACGGGCAAAGGCTATTCGGTCAGCGCGGTACTCAAAGGATTAGGACAGTTTCCCGAAGTACAAGCAATGTTTGTAGAACACGCCGGCGCTGTGATTAGATAGAGAGTAAAGAATAGAGTAAAATATGAGAAGGGTTTTTTGGGCGGCGGTTTTGTTATGTCTCTTGTCGGCTTGCGTAAAACAAAAAGAACAAGATGCCGCTTTAAAAAACAACACCGCCTTGCAGGACAAAAATATTTTTAGTTTTACAGATGATGAGGGCGAACTTATTTCGTTCAACAAACCTTTCTCCCGTATTGTTTCACTCTACTCGGCCCATACGGAAAATCTATTTGCAATAGGGGCAGGCGCGTCTGTAATTGGCGGACATTCCACCTGCGATTATCCGCCGCCTGCAAAAGAGCTTCCTGTTTATGAATACACAGGCGATCCTGAATATCTTATTGCCGCGATGCCTGACCTCGTTTTGGTTCGCCCGTTTATTAACCGTCACAATCCGGCATACATCGCCGAATTAAAAAAAGCAGGGCTTACGGTCTGCTCGCTCTACCCGGAAACATTTGATGATTTTGATGAATATATACGCAGACTGGGCTTATTAACCGGCATAGACACGGAATCCGCTTTAGAAGAATTTCATAACGATCTACAAAAAATAAATAAGGCATCGCAAAACAGGACAGACAGGCAGCGTGTTTTTTTTGAAAGCACAGGCAGGGAGGTGCGCACGGCGGCAGCGGGAAGCCTGCCTTATCTGGCAATAGAAACCGCAGGCGGAATAAATATTGCACATAACGCCAAGCCGCTTACGCCGCTTTCATCTATCGCGCCTTTCGGCATGGAAAAAGTACTTTCTATGGCGCAGGATATTGACGCATACATAGTTCAGGCAGGAGCTATGAATCCAATATCCGGCATAGACGAATTAAAAAAACGCGGCGGATACGGCGCGATAAAAGCCGTGCAGAAAAACCGCGTGCTGCTTATAGACGAAAAAATAATTTCTTCCCCTACATTCCGTTATAAAACAGCCGTAGAAAAAATCTATAACTTCTTGTATCCTGATACAAATGATTAAAAGTATCGCGTTAGACAATGATCCGTCCGCTCTTTACAAAAGAAACAGAAAAAAATGTTTTGCTATTATTGCTTTTCTCTGTGTAATAGTTCCGCTGTTTATAATTTTTTCGTCTGCGTTAGGCGTTATGAAACTAAGCCCTTTTCAAATAGCCCGCATTGTGTTTGCAAAAATAACGTCTAACGGTGCGGCGTTAAGCGCATTTAATCCCGGCGAGATCGCGGTAATTTGGGAACTGCGCATACCGCGTCTTTTGTGCGCCGCATTTGCAGGATCAGGACTTGCCGTATCCGGCGTAATTTTTCAATCAATACTGCAAAACCCGTTAGCCGATCCGTATACACTAGGCATATCAACCGGCGCGGCGTTCGGCGCATCCATTGCAATACTGTTTAATGTGATCTTTCGGTTGGCGCTGCCTTCCCCTGTGTTTGCGCTTTTATTCGCCGCGCTTACCCTAGCCGTTGTGTTACTCATAGCCGAACGCGGCTCAGGATTGGAAAGTTCAAACTTGATAATGGCAGGGATCATCGTAAGCGCCGTTCTACAGGCAGGGATCAGCTTTATAAAAATGATCTCAGGCGAAAATGTCGGCGCTATCGTATTTTGGCTTATGGGCAGTCTTGCCGCGCGTTCATGGAACGATGTGTTAATACTCGCACCCGCCGTAAGCGCCGCCCTAATTCCCGCTATAATTTTTTCGCAGGATTTAAACATACTTAGCCTAGGCAGCCGCAGTGCGCAGTCTATGGGATTAAACGTACAACGCGCACGCATACTTTACCTGCTGTTAGGCGCAATTATTACCGCGTGTTGTGTGTCCGTCTGCGGAATAATCGGTTTTGTAGGACTCGTAGTCCCCCATCTCTTGCGCTTCACGCTTACAAGCGATAACCGCCTGCTCCTCCCGTTATCCGCTTTGTCGGGCGCACTGCTCCTTACAGCCGCCGACAACTGTGTGCGCCTTCTTTCAAAAGGTGAGATACCCGTAGGCGTCCTTACCACGCTTTTAGGCGGTCCGTTTTTCATTTACATTTTTTTAAGAAAGTTTAAACGTATTGCTTCCTGATATTTTCAAGGGTTTTAGAAACCGCCTCGGAAATTTCATCACCCCATTTTGAAAGTACAGTTGCCATACTTGGGGATAAGCCATCTTCCGACTTGAATAGCTCATAGGGTTCGATTTTCAATGCGGCGGCAATCCTGTCTATCATTTCAACTGATGGAAATTTACGCCCAATCTCAATCTCGCCTATATAGCTGGATGCGGTATTCAGCCGCGCGGCTAGTGTCATCTGCGAAACTCCCGCATTTGCCAAGACTTTTCCATAAGCGCGGGGCTTGGCGGGCATTTTGGCATGGTGTTCTCAGCTTACAAATTAGACCAAGGGAATCCGCCAAAGGAAACCACATTAAATTACGGCGGTTTTGCTTTTTTTGACGCGACTTTTGTGGAGGCGGATATTGGAATTAAAGTGTTACACACCACTAATGAAAATACAATCTTATCAATCACCGACATTTATTTTAACATAGGTCTTTTGGGTAAATACCCGATAGAACTGGATGCTATAACATTGTTCCCATTGCTCGGTTTCGATTGGCTTATTTTAACGAAGCGTGAAACAAAAAGCGGCTCACTATCGTTAAGCTCCGAAAGATCGAAATTTGCAGACGATAAACAAGACTGGTACGACTATTTTGTACTAAATGTGGGCGTCGGCGCGGATTATAATATTACGGATTCATTTTTTATCCGCGGTGAACTGCTCTACGGCTTTCTGCTAAATAACAAATCGGAAAAAGACTCTATTGACCGCGGCTCCTATTCCACAATTTTTAAGAGCGGTCCTACGCTTAAACTGGCGGCAGGCTACAAATTCGGTCAGTGATTTAATAGGTGAGGGCAGACATGAAAACTTCAAAAAACCGTAACAAAATTTTTCTGTTTGTAATGTTCAGCATCGCACTGATATTCGGGCTGCTTGCTGCCGGATGCGAAGACCCGAATAAAGAAGCCGACGGTATAACCTATACAGCGGCGCAGGTAGGCGGACAATCCGGCTCAATAACATCCACCGGCATAAAACTGTCATTTAAATCCGCTGTTTCCGGCTTAACCAAAGACAACATCAACATTTCCGGTGAAGTAACAAGAGGAATTTAAATACCTGCGGAAGTGGTAAAAAATCTCTATACACTACATTCTGTTCGTGGTTAATTCTTAGATTATAGCAGACCTTCTATAGTGTCGGCATCTAACCTTGTAATGGTTTTAACCATATCTACTGTTAAACCGGCACGCAATGCTTGACGGGCAACTTCTAACCTACCCTCTAATTTGCCTTCTAATCTACCCTTAGCTTCACCTTTTTCTAGTGCAGTATTTATACTCGTCGTCCAATCTGACAATCCCATTTCTCGTAAATGATACATACGCAATGTCTCTTTGTCGCTTGCAAGAAATTGCATCTTGTCGGCCGTCTTTTGAATTGTCGCGTCCATTTTTAGCACCTCCTGTATGGTTGTTTCCGGCGTTATATAATCAATCCTTCGTACGACGATGATTAATGCGGTAAGTTAATTCATAAAAGACAAAGTTAATCCGGCGAAACCGCCAAAACCACCACTGCCGAAGAAGGTGCCGCCGAGCAATCCCACAGCTAAAGCGGACTTTGGTACAAAATATTTTAATTCGACACCCACGCGGTGGGCATAGTTATTTTTGACTTTGTTTTCCTCGTCCTCTATCACTATAACGGACTGTGCGGAAATACCTGCGGAAAAAGAACCGGCGCGGAAAAGCGCTCCTTCTTGAATTATAATCCGGGGTATGGGTTCCGAAGGAAAACCGCTGCTCCCTGTCCACAGAATTGCGGGCGTTAGGTGAAACGATAATTTTTTTGTCGAGCCGCTTGGCAATTCAAAAGAAACGGGAATTGAAAGTTGAACGCCCGCTTTGGTACCAAAACCGGATTCACTCTTGCCGTCTACCCAGCCGTACGAAAATGCCGCGCCGATACGCGGAACTGGAAATGTGGATTTTGTAAAAATCTTTTTTACGCCTACAAAAGCGCCGGGTGTAAAGCTGCCTGAAAAATCCATTTCGCCGTTAAAAGCTGCCGTAACTTCCCATGTTAAAGCGGGTATCCAGCGGGCGGCGGCGGCAAACATCATGGTTTCCCAAGCATCTGCGCCGTTTAAAAATTTACCGCCCATGACTGTTCCGTCAATCTGAAAAAAGTTCCTGTGCGGCAGATCATTTATAGGAGCAAACAACAAGCCGCTTTGAGATGAGAGCATAGAAAGCGGACTAATATCTGTAGATGTATCAAGCCTAACAGCACACGCGGTTGAACTTTGGGTGCGTTCTTCACTTTCGTTATACGTTAGACGCCATGCAGTCAGTTTTATAAAATAAAGCCCATCGGGCAGTATGTTGCCGGATGCATCTTTTCCGTCCCAGGAAAATGTCTGCTCCTTTTCGTTAAAGTGCAGTAAGTTTGATTCGCTTATTGTGTAACCTGCATCGTTTATAATTGTAAACTGTCCGGTTCCCGGAGCCGAAACGGTATAACTAATCTTTACATTGTTTCGCGTGTTTATATTTTTAGGATTAAATATTTCTATGTTAGGCGAAAAACTTTCAAGCGTAAACCCAGATGGGCGCATAACAATTTCCATAGCATTATTTTTGTCGTTTTTTATATCGACAGTTCTTGAAGTTTCTTCCCAGCCGAAAGCCTGCACCCTTATAGTTTGATTACCTGCTTTTAATTCAAGCTCACTGCCTTTCTGCGTCCTGCCTCCGGCAAAAATGACAGGCTCAAGCGGGAGCAAGTCTGCGGGCGGACTGTCGGGACTTCGCACCACATGAATAGATAAGCGTCCCGTTAGTTTTTGTAAATCGACGGATACTTCCAAACGGCTGTCCCTTTGCATTACAATTTCTTTTTCATAATTGTTGTAATAATCTTTTGTTAATTTAATTTTGTGTATGCCCGGAATAACATCGCTTAACGAAAGCGGGCTATAGCCCCGTTCAACTCCGTCAATATAAACCTTTGCGCTGGGCGGAATTGTTTTTATAAGAATACCCGAACCGGCAACTTGAGTAATGGTGGTTTCGCCCCAAGATAGGACGTTTAACAATCCAAGCGCGGCGGCAATGAAAATTTTTTTTCTCATAAAACCTCACATATAACGTTTTAGCGATTTCATTTTTCTTTAAACTCCAGACGTTTTACTTCTTTGCCGGAAAGTTTTACCCCATTTGCCTTTATGCCTTTTATCAAATACTTCTGCGCTTTGAATTCTTCCTGCAAAACTTTTAAACGCGGTTTTACAGCATAGTGCAGCGTAAAATTAAATTTTTCTTTTGTGCTGATCAAAAGTACTGCTGCGTCGTCCGGCACAAAAGAATAATCCTTGTTCATTATCCAGCCTTCTATTACACAGCGTTTTATATATGCCAAATTTGTAGTTTTATCTTTGTAGATAATTGTGAATATCAATTTTGAAATTATATCTTTGTCGGCAGCGCCGATCCACCAAGCCTTTTCGCCTACAAAAATTTTTTCCTGAATATCCTGCACAGTCCATGTTCCGTTGTTTTTAATTACAAGGATACGGTCGAAAGGAGAAAGCTCCGCGACTAATTCTCCGCTTACCGCCGTACCCAAATAGCCGCTTGTCTTGTCGTAGAACAAAGAGAGGTCTTTTTTTATAACCTCTTTTACGTCAACCTTTTCAAACTTTCCTACTTTTGTTTTCCGCGCTCCCCTGCCGCATTCTTCGTTATGTTTGATTTTTTCAATAATTCCATCGATAAAAGAAACGGCGTAGGCTGTTATGTTTTTTAAATGGGCGTTAATTTCTTTAACACGGCTTTTTATTGCCTCCATCTCGTCGCGGGCTTTGTTTATATCGTATAACGATATTCTGCGGATCGGGATTTTTAACAGATGCTCAATATCCTCACTTGATATGCCGCGTGAACCTGCCTCTTTTAAGAACGGCTGAAAGCCTTTTAATACCGCCTTTTCAACACCTTCGGCTGTTTTTTGACTTTCTATAAGTTTATAAATTCTTTCTTCTACAAAGATACGTTCAAGATTTCTAAGATGATATTTGTCCAGTAATTCTTTTTTTTCAAGTTCCAGTTCTTTTATAAGTATTGTTACAAGCTGCTTTGAGTTATGGCGCATAACGTCGGTTACGGTCATAACAACAGGCATATTGTCTTTAATTACCAAAAGATTAACGGAGATAGATTGTTCACATTCCGTAAACGCAAAGAGCGCGTCAATTGTTTCTTCGGCATATACTCCCCGTGCAAGTTTAATTTCGATCTCAACATTTTCGGTGGTAAAATCGCTTATCGACTGAATTTTTAAGCGTCCCGATTTTGCCGCAGTTTCTATGCTGCTTATGATGCTCTCCGTTGTTGAGCCGAACGGCAATTCGCGTATAACAATTTTTTTTGGATCGGATGTGTCAAGTTTTGCCCGTACCAAAACTTTCCCGTTGCCGTCGCGGTATTCGGAAACATCTACCAAACCGCCGCAGGGAAAATCAGGATAGAGTGCAAATTTTTTATTTGTAAGACAGGCTTTTTCCGCTTCCAGTACTTCAAGAATGTTATGCGGCAGAATTTTTGTTGACATTCCTACGGCAATACCCTCCGCGCCGATAACAATAATAACCGGTATCTTGGCGGGGAACAGCAGCGGCTCTTTGTTGCGGCTGTCGTAAGAATCAATGTAGTTTGTTAATTTAGGGTTATAAAAAATATCTTTGGCAAGCGGCGTTATACGACATTCTATGTAACGCGCCGCCGAGGCACGGTCGCCTGTTAAAATATTGCCAAAGTTTCCCTGTCTGTCGATTAAATATTCTTTGTTTGCAAGCACAACAAGGGCATCGCCGATTGAAGCATCGCCGTGCGGGTGATACTTCATACAAGCGCCTATTGCGTTGGCTACCTTATGAAACTTTCCGGAAGCGTCTTTATCAAGCTCAAAAAGCGTATGCAGAATACGGCGCTGTACCGGTTTTAGCCCGTCTTCAAGGTCTGGTATAGCACGATCACGTATAACATAAGATGCGTATTCAAGAAAGTTTTTATCAAAGAGATTTTTTATAAACGCCATTTTAAAGCTGAATTCCTACTGCCGCCCTCAAGCGCATAACGGTCTTTGACGCTATAGCCCTAGCCTTTTCCGCGCCTCCCGCCAGTACATCGTCTAACGCTTTTGGCTGTGAAATAAAACCGTTAAAACGTTCGCGTAACGGGGCAAGCTCGCGGTTTACAACACGGAACAATTCCTCTTTCGCCTCTCCCCAGCCCATGCCGCCTTCGCGGTAACGCACCGCCAACGCCGTCTTTTCTTCTTCATTTGCAAACAGTTTGTAAAGTTGATAGATTTGTGAGCTGTCGGGGTCTTTGGGTTCATCAACGCCTTGTGAATTCGTAACGATCCTCATTATCAATTTTCGTAAGTTTTTTTCTGTTGAAAACAGGGGAATCGTGTTACCGTAGCTCTTGCTCATTTTACGTCCGTCAAGTCCCGGTACAACGGCAACGCTTTCCTGTACAAGAGCGCGGGGGATTTTTAACAGATCCTTTTGGTAGTTGAAATTTAACGCCTGCGCTATGTCCGCCGCCATTTCTACATGTTGAGTTTGATCGCGTCCTACAGGAACGACATCGGGATCAAAAAGCAAAATATCGGCTGCCATCAAAACGGGGTAGGTAAACAGCCCCATGTTTATACCTGCATCGCTGTCCTCATTCTTTTCGGTATTCTGTTGAACAGCCGCCTTGTAAGCGTGGGCGCGGTTCATCAAGCCCTTGGGCGTAAACGCCATTAGAATCGTCGTAAGCTCGAAAGTTTCCGGTATGGAACTCTGCCTGTAAAAAATCACCTTGTCCGGGTCTAAACCTGCGGCAAGCCATCCGGCGGCAATTTCCCTTGTGCTGGCGCTCAGGGCATCCGCATCTTTTATAACGTTTAATGCGTGATAATCCGCTATAAAGTATCGGGCATCGTACTCTTTGGTAAGGGCTAGAGCCGGTTTTATGGCTCCAAAATAGTTACCTATATGCAAAACTCCTGTCGGCTTTATGCCGGTAAGGGATACCTTCATGCCGATAATCATATTAAAAAAAAAGGATTGTTTCTATACACTGAATGCGTTATATTTTTTATTTAAGGATACTTTATGAAATATTACCACCTTGTTTTAGCTTTTTTAATTTCTGCGGCACTTTTTGTTTCTTGCAGCCAGCCTGACACATCTCCGCCAAATACCGGCGCTAAACGCGGCGGTACTGCCTATACCGGCAGCATAGGCGCCGGATTAAGCCTGACAACTGCGCCGCCTGTTACGGCGGTTAATAACGATACCCGCTCTTTTATAGTAACAGGAACAGTGCAAAACACCACTGTTAAAAATTACGCTGCAATAATTGTGCTGCCGCCGGGTACAACTATAAATGATGTAAACTCAGACAACAGAGTGTCCACATACTTTGTACGTGGAGATAATTTTACGCAGGAAGTTACATTGCGCCACGGAATTGGCGATTACACGGTAGTAGCTGCAGGCTTAATTTCTATCAATGCCAACCTAGACGGGGATGGCGCTATAAACAGCTATAGTTTCGACGGCGACACTATGCGTGAATATACCGTAACGAACAGCTATGCTTCCAGCAAAAACACCGATTGGGAAATTTTAGCCGGCCCATCCACTCCTACTAAAAGTAACAGTACGATAAACAACTTACTGAACACAGTTCTTTCCGATTATGGCATCAACATGAGCGCAACGGATGAGCAAAAGGTAAAAGCCATCAACAGGTGGATGGTAATAAATATGGAGTATGATTTTGACAGCTTAGCGGCAAACCGCTATAAAAAAATGGATTCGATGAGCGTATTATCAAGAAATGGACTTGCTGTCTGCGACGGATACGCAAACCTGTTTGCCTCCCTTGCCCGTTCCGCCGGTTTAAGGGTTAGGTGCGTAGTATCTATTCCAATGGTTCATGCTTGGAACAATGTGTATGTCGGCGGCGCATGGAAATTTGTTGACGTTACTTGGAATGATGTATCTAGCAACTATACCAACAATACTTGGAATACGGTTGACTTATATAATAACAATATAGCGTATACGGAACAATATTTGATGCTTAACGATTTAAACGGTATAGGCAATGATCACGCCAACGGACGTACCGATGACCGCAGCAGGACGGTTACTAATTATCCTGATACTATTTATAATAATCTTGATAATAGTTATCCCGATACCATAACGGTTAAGGTTTCCAATGTGGATTGAGTGGTAGTCGGCTAGGAGGTAAATTTAGTATGAGGAGAATATTTGTTTTTCTGCTTTTTGCCGTGCTGTATGCTTCGTGCGAAATGCCGGATAGTACTGCACCAGAAACGAAAAAGGACAAAAAAGCTAAATTTATTCCGGACACGTCGCCGCCTATTTCTCAGGCTTACTTCGGCGAGGCAGGAAGTGTTGCCGTATATATTCAAGATGATTTTGAAACCGGCGATTTTGCAAAATATGCTTGGGAAAAGAATAATAAGGTTACAATAGTGGACGCATCGTCGGAATGGCCGGAAGCGGCGGAAAACAAGATCGTAAAAATGCCCGCTTCCTCCGATGTTGCCCGCCTTGAAATAACGGTAAACTACCCGGAACCAAGTGCGCTTACCTTCCGCTGCAAAACGGATATTAAGAATTCAACGACCACTAAACAGTCATTTAAGGTATACGTTAACGGCGCGGAGAAGGGATCTGTCGAGGGGCTTGATGCCGACTGGCGGCAGGAAACGGTTGTATTTGCCGCCGGTACAAGCACGCTGCTTTTTGAGGTAACCGGTTCTAACTATTATTGGACTAACAACTCAAAAAATGCGGTTTATCTTGATGATATTGGCATAGTAACCGACGCGACGGACACGGTTATAGCATATCCCAGTGCAAATCAAGAGACCTACATGAATGTGCCCGATTATGAAAAGGTTGTTGTAAGCGGTGCGGCTCTGCGTGTCAACGGCACGGTACGGACAAGTATAGATATGCCGCAGATTACTTTTTCTGGCGCGGGCGTTGATTCAAGTACAGGTGTAATTACACCTGCCGGTACAGGCTCTTTTACAGCCACAGCATCTCATGCCGGTAAAAACGGGTCAAGCGGTGTCATCTCCGTTTATTCCGCCGATTATATGCGGGAACCGTATACTTACCCGGGTACCGGAATAACCTACAGCGGCTATGTGTCCGGCGGTTCAGGCAGTAATGTTCCTTCAAGCGGCGCTGTCATAATCAGCTATCCAGACAAAACAAATTTTAGCGCCGATGGTTTCTTTACACTGGAAGGTACGGTAAACAAGAGCAGCGTAAAAGACTATTGCTATATTATTGTAGAAAAAGGCAGCCTTAGCACCACGTATCTTGCGCAGGGCAGCTTTAAAACACGTATATGGTTACGTTATGGCGCGGGTAATTATACGGTTAAAGTTTACGAGCTTATAAATTTCAACGCAGCACCTGCGGGCGCTCCTTTAATCTGGAGCTGGGGCAGTCCTAATGTAACATTCAATGTTACAAATACACGCAATGAGCATTCTTTAAGTGATATTGCCGATCGCCGTTTTATCTATCCAAGTGAGTATGTACAAAGCGATAACTTTTTAATAACAAATCATGCGGCGGAAATAACCTACGGTTTAACTGACCCTACGGATAAGGCGCGCGCCATCCACGACTGGATCATCAAAAATACGGTTTATGACCATGACAGTCTAAACGATAGAAAAAAGCAGGATGCCATGACGGTACTTAAAACACGTTACCATGCCGACAGCCAATACGAACCAAAGGGACATTTTAAAGCTGTGTGCGAGGGTTACGCAAACACAATGGTCGCAATGCTTAGAGCGGTGGGCATGGAAGCGAATTACAGCGGGAGCAACTATATGTCTCATGCGTGGAATTCCGTTTATATCGACGACGCGTGGAAATTCATGGATGTTACATGGGACGATCCGACAACAGGCGATAATACGGATTTGGGACCAATGTACGCGAGTACCAGTTACTTTTTATTGAGCAGCCCTAACGGTATCGAAGACGATCACACAGACGGCGTTGTAGATCAGACACGGAGTATAACAAACGTATTTTGGCATTAAGGTTGTATTTTGAGAGTATTCTTTAATGACAAAATTTGAAAGAATTTGCATAGATCAGATACCGCCTTATGCAACGATCTTTTTTGTGTTATTATCTGTGATCGTTTTCTATTTGAGGTCTCCGGTTCTTTTTGTTGATGATGATTATTTCAGCTCCCTTTACGGAGTCCGGCGTGAGCATTTAAAGCGTGTGGAAACAAGCGCGGAATTGTTCCGCCGGGTAAAGTTTGTGCGTATCGCGGCAAGGACTTACAACGAGGCTGTGGTTTTTGCGGTACAGGATGCTTCAAAACGTCCATACTGCGTCCTTTTTCCAAACCGTTATGCGGAGGCTGCGCGGCTTTATACGGAAGCGGAGCCTAAAATAAAAACTTTTATCTTTAACGGTATGACTGCAGCTCAGAATGTTGCGGCAAATAACACCGTATATGTTGAAAATGATACGGAAACCGATCTTTACAGAGCCGGACTATGCGCCGCTTTGCTTGCCAAGCATTACAGACCTAGCTATCCCGAAGAAATATACGAAATATTGCTGTACGAATCCGGTAATTTTCCGGAAACTGCGCGTACTGCTTTTGGAAAAGTATTTGAGGGTAATAAAGAGTTTAATGTTCAATACATTTATTCCGGCGGTTTTGGACAACCGCATAGGGATGGTGTTGTTCTTTGGGGGCAGGCACTGGATTTTTTACATACCCAGTTGGATTTAACACTTCCGGTGATTTTGTTTTCATGGCTGGAGCCGAGTTATACGCCTGAGTATGTAAAGGTTATTATTGATGACTCACCCTTGTCTGTTATTCCGGCGGTTTTAAAAGCGGCAAAAAAAAAGCCGCCCGATTCAAACACGATCCGAATTCCGTCAAAGTTCAACATCATGCAAAAGCACGTAAACAGTTTATCGCTGCAATTTAAGCTTAGACGCGCGTTTAGAGCGCCTTTGCTATAGCCTCTGCCGCAGATTTTCCATCGGCCATGGCGCGGCATACAAGGCTTGCACCGTTTCGGGAGTCGCCCGCTGCCCAGACTTTTTGATTAGAGGTGTGAAAACTTCCCTGTGTCCGTACATTTCCGCGCTCATCGGTAACAAGCCCAAGATCGGCAACTACGCCTTCCTGTACAACATGGGTAAAGCCCATGGCGAGGAGTACTAAGTCTGCTTCGATAGTGAATTCGGAACCGGCTATTTCTTTTTGGACAGGACGTCCGTTTTCCTGCTGCCAATCGACGCGGCAGAGTTCCACCGCGCTTACATAGCCGTTGTTGCCGGTAAAACGTTTTGTGTTTACAGACCAAAGACGCTCGCAGCCTTCAAGGTGAGAGCTTGATGTCTTGAAAAGGGTAGGCCAAAGCGGCCATGGCTGGTCAGCCTGCCTATGCTCCGGCGGCTTAGGCATCACCTCGATCTGGGTTAATTTTGCCGCTCCCTGCCGGTTTGCTGTGCCTACACAGTCGGAGCCGGTGTCGCCGCCGCCTATCACCAAGACCTTCTTGCCGAACGCGGTTATAGGTTCAAATCCGTCTTTTTCCGTT